>USJF01000007.1 GCA_900554935.1 uncultured Porphyromonas sp. | reverse complement strand
ATCGTGATCTACCTCACCTTGGGGCTATTGATTACAGCGATATTCGGGCCTAGCGCACTCAATGACTTGGCGACAAGTGCCCTCTTTAATATCCTATTCTTTGCTCTGCTGGTATTCTTTGCGGTTAGTTTCTTTGGGGCATTCGAACTGGTCCTTCCACAATCGTGGACCAATAAGATGGATGCCAAGGCAGAGAGCACTAGCGGTCTACTGAGTATCTTCTTTATGGCCTTCACGCTGGCACTGGTCTCTTTCTCCTGCACAGGCCCTATCATCGGTACCCTATTGGTACAAGCAGCCACCTCGGGAAGCAGTCTCCTTAGCCCGGCTGTTGGGATGCTCGGCTTTGCTGTAGCACTGGCACTCCCCTTTACTCTCTTTGCGGTATTCCCCAACTTCCTACAGAGTATGCCGAAGAGTGGTGGCTGGATGACGAGTGTCAAGGTGCCCCTCGGCTTCCTGGAGCTGGCATTGTCGCTGAAGTTTCTCTCCGTTGCCGACCTCGCCTACGGCTGGGGGATTCTCGACCGTGAGACCTTCGTGGCACTATGGATTGTGATATTTGCTTTGCTCGGTATCTACCTACTTGGTAAGCTCAAGCTACCACACGATAGCGACCTTCCTTTTGTAAGCGTTACCCGATTATTCCTCGCCATCATCTCACTCTCTTTTGCGATCTATATGGTGCCAGGACTATGGGGCGCGCCGCTCAAGGCAATCAGTGCTTTCGCTCCCCCACTCTACACTCAGGACTTCAATCTATATGATTCGGAGGTACACCCTAAGTACCACGACTATGAGAGTGGTATGCGTGCTGCGCAGAGCGAGGGTAAGCCGGTATTGATCGACTTCTCGGGCTACGGGTGTGTCAACTGCCGTGAGATGGAGGCCTCCGTCTGGACTGATCCTAAGGTGAAGGGCATTATTGATGATGAGTTTATCCTCGTGACGCTCATTGTGGATGACAAGACGAAGCTCCCTAAGTACATTGAGGTGAAGGATGGCGATAGCACCCGCAAGCTCAAGACTATCGGAGAGCGGTGGAGCTACTTCCAATCTCATAAGTTTGGCTCTAATGCTCAGCCTTTCTATGTGATGCTGGATGGCAATGGCTTGCCTCTTGGCCCTAGCTTTGGCTTTGATAAGGATGTAGACCACTATGTCAATTGGCTACAGAGTGGGCTGGAAGAGTATCGTAAAAAGCAACAGTGATAAGTGTATATAGTATTGCGTGGGTAGAGGTGCAAAAGACTCTACCCACGCAATCAATTGTAATAAACAACGATGAAAGAAGTGAAAAGGAGTAGCCGTGAAGAGAAGTTGGAAGCTCTCGGCAGACTACTGGATGTGCTGGATCGCTTGAGGGTGGAGTGCCCGTGGGACGCGAAGCAAACCAATGAATCTCTTCGTCCAAATACGATAGAGGAGGTGTACGAGCTAAGCGAAGCCATCATTAATGAGGACCACATAGAGATGGCTAAGGAGCTGGGTGATGTGCTACTCCATGTGCTCTTTTATGCCAAGATAGGTGAGGAGAAGGGGCAGTTTGACCTCGCTGATGTATGTAACCGTGAGGCGGAGAAGCTGATCTTTCGACACCCGCACATCTACGGTAATGTACATGTAGATAATGCCCATGATGTAGAGCTAAATTGGGAGCAGATCAAACTAAAAGAGAAGGGGGGAAATAAGACGGTTTTGGGAGGTGTACCGAAGGGACTTCCCTCTATCATCAAGTCTTACCGAGTACAAGAGAAGGCAGCCAATGTAGGCTTTGATTGGGCTGAAAGAAGTGATGTATGGGACAAGGTGTATGAAGAGCTGGGGGAACTGCGTGCCGAAATAGAGGGCGACGGTGATCAAGCACATAAGGAGGGGGAGCTTGGGGATTTTCTCTTTAGCCTAATCAATATGGGGCGTCTTTATGGCGTTGACCCCGATACCAGTCTGGAGCAAACCAACCAGAAGTTTATCCGTCGCTTTAATTATATTGAGTCGACAGCTAAGGCGGAGGGGAAAAGCCTTAAAGAGATGACTCTAGGAGAGATGGATGCACTTTGGAATGAAGCCAAAAAGAAAGAGATATAAAGAGTCTCGGTAAAAAGAGGTATATTTGTATCTCACAATAGGTAAGAGGCTATTTGAAGAATTAAGATGGCGAAAAAGGTTTCGGAGACGCCAATGATGGCACAATTTCGACGCTTTAAGGAGCAGTACCCAGGTGCGTTATTGCTCTTTAGAGTGGGCGACTTTTATGAAACCTTCAACGACGATGCGGTAGAGGTCTCTCGCCTACTTAATATCACACTCACAAGGAGGGGCGATGAGCCGATGGCGGGATTTCCCCACCACGCGCTCGATAATTATCTTCCGAAACTGGTACGCAAAGGGAAGCGAGTGGCTATCTGCGACCAAATGGAGGATCCTAAGCTGGCTAAGAAGCTGGTAAAACGAGCTGTGACAGAGGTGGTAACACCCGGACTTACAATGGACGACTCGGTCCTTGAGGCAAATACCAATAACTTCCTTGCAGCTATTGCACTTGGTGGAGGTAAGGCTGGGGTAGCACTACTTGACCTCTCGACTGGCGAATTTGTTTGCAGTGAGGGGAGCCACGATGAGATAGATAAGCTCCTTGCCAACTTCAATCCTAAAGAGATACTGGTGAAGCGAGGAACAGAGCATGAGGTGCTCACCCTTTTCGGGGAGCGTCTCAATCTCTATCCTTTGGAAGACTGGACATTTACACAAGATTACGGACGCGATCGACTCCTAAAGCACTTCGAAGTAAAGCACCTTAAGGCTTTTGGAATAGAGCAGGAGATATTGGCCATCATCGCCTGTGGAGCGATCCTATACTACCTCGAAGCAACACACCACTCTGAAATACAGCACATCAACACTATCCATAAGATAGAGGAGAATCGCTACGTACAGCTTGACCGCTTTACGCTCCGCAATCTCGAGATTCTCCAACCACTCAATGAGGATGGCAATTCGCTTATCAGCGTCATTGACCACACTCGCACTCCGATGGGCGGGCGATTGCTTAAGCGTTGGCTGGTATTTCCTTTACTCGATGCACGTGAGATTGCCCAGCGACAAGCATCCGTCACTGCGTTGCTCGAGAGAGAGGAGCTACGACACCAGTTATCGGAAATTCTCTCGGAAATAGGGGACTTAGAGCGTCTAGCAAGTAAAGTATCAGTACTACGCATTAATCCTCGTGAGCTACGGCAATTAGCCAGTGGACTTCGACTAGTGAAACCGATTATGGGAGCCCTCTACAATACTGGCGATGCTTCACTAAAAGAGCTTAGTATCGCACTAGACCCGCTAGAGGAATTGGCAGAGCGGATTGAGAAGACCATCAACGAAGAAACACCCAACCAACTGGGCAAGGGCAATGTAATCGCCAAAGGCTTTGATAGTCGCTTGGACGAGCTACGAGATATCCTCAGCGGTAGTAAGGAGTATCTTATCAATCTCCGCAATCGTGAGAGCGAACGGACCGGCATTCCTAGCCTTAAAGTCGCCTACAATAATGTCTTCGGTTACTATATTGAGGTGCGCAACACCCACAAAGATAAGGTCCCAGAGGAGTGGATTCGCAAGCAGACCTTAACCCAAGCGGAGCGCTTTATCACCCCCGAGCTAAAGGAGTACGAAAGTAAAATCCTAGGGGCAGAAGAGCGAATACAGATCTTAGAGAATGAGATCTACGATCAGCTACTCAACTACGTGCGGGGCTTTATCAAAGAGATCCAATCTGATGCCACCGTGCTCTCACAGATCGATGTGCTAAGCTCCTTTGCTGAAGCGGCTGCACTTTATGGCTACTCGTGTCCTGTAGTAGATAATAGCGACACCATAGATATCGAAGCGGGCAGGCACCCAGTTATTGAGCGGTTGATGCCTCCCGGCGAAAGCTATATTCCCAACGACCTATTCCTAGATAATGAGGTACAGCAGGTGATCATTATTACTGGCCCTAATATGGCAGGTAAATCGGCACTTCTCCGGCAGACTGCCCTCATTGTATTACTCGCACAAGTTGGAAGCTATGTACCAGCTAGCGCCGCTCGTATTGGCATCGTAGATCGTATCTTTACCCGTGTTGGTGCCTCAGATAACATATCCCGAGGAGAGAGCACCTTTATGGTAGAGATGACCGAAGCCGCCACCATCCTCAATGGCATCACCAACCGCAGTTTGGTACTGATCGATGAGCTAGGTCGTGGCACCAGCACCTACGACGGCATATCTATTGCACAAGCGATCGTAGAGTATATCCACGACCATCCTCGGGGCCGGGCCAAGACCCTATTTGCCACACACTATCACGAGCTCAATGACCTTGAGCGGCACTTTGATCGGGTGAAGAATTACAATGTCACTGTACAAGAGGTGGAGGGCAAGATCATATTCCTCCGAAAGCTAGTAGCAGGTGGTAGCGAGCACTCTTTCGGTATTCACGTAGCCAAACTGGCAGGAATGCCTAAGGAGATCATAGGCCGTGCCGAAGAGATACTCTCCCTGCTAGAGGAGTCGGCAAGAGAGCGAGATCAAGAGAATGGACGGAGCAAAGCACCTTCCAAGCCACGATTACCCGAGAAGAAAATACAAGATGGACCAGTACAACTAAGCTTTTTCCAATTAGACGACCCACTCCTCAGTCAAGTGAGAGAAGAGATTGTAGGGCTCAACCTCAATCAACTCACCCCTATTGACGCCCTCAATAAACTCAATAATATCCAGCGACTCCTCACGGGTGGCAAGGAGGGAATAGACCTCCATTCATAGAAGCATTCAAGGTTACTTATGCAGAGCGACAAACGATATAATCAATCCCCAACACTCATTGAGCAGATTCCTCAAGAGATCCAAGAGGCCCTCAAGCAATTTGAGGAGGCCTATCTCGGCTCTATACAAAGTATTGCTCCCACCATTGTCAAAGCAACTGAATTGCTGAGCCGACAGACAGCTAAGCAGGTGCGTCCGCTCCTCCTACTTCTTACGGCCAATTGCTTTGGTTCTATCACGGAAGAGGTCATCAAAGGGTCAACCTTTATTGAGCTACTACACGTCTCCTCACTCGTGCACGACGACGTAATAGATGAGAGCGGACACCGGAGAGGGGTGCCCTCAATGAATGCGGTCTTTGGCAATCACAAGGCGGTGCTAATTGGTGACTACCTACTCGCCAATGCGATGATGCAGGCGGTTCAGACCAATAACAAGCAGATCTTACTCCAGCTCGCCACGCTAGGCAAAAGACTTTCCGAAGGGGAGCTTCTGCAGATGGATACAGCCGAGCTAGGCGATTATTCCGAAGAGAGATACCTTGAGATTATCGACCGCAAGACCGCCTCTCTCATAGAAAGTAGCATGTTGGTGGGAGCTTTATTGGGCGGCGTAAAAGATATAGCAATACTCAAAGCAATAGAGCAGATAGGACAATTGCTAGGCCGCGCCTTCCAGATACGAGATGACATCTTCGACTACCAGCCAACAGCCCAACTTGGTAAGCCCTTTGGGCAAGACATAGCGGAGCACAAAGTAACCCTCCCCCTAATATACGCCCTTCAGCAAGAGAGCAAAGAGCGCGACAAAGTACTCAAGCTACTTCGGCATGAGCAACTAAAGAGAGGCGAGATTACCTTTGTCATCGACTTAGCCACACGTATGGGTGGCATAGAGTACGCCACGAAAAAGATGGTAGAGATGGTAGAAGAAGCAAAGCAGATCATAGCGAGTACATTACCCACTAGCGAGAGCCGTGATGCACTTATAGCCGTGGCCAATTACATCGCCACACGAAATAAATAGTAATAAGTCATTTAAGAACAATATAGAAGATTGTAGATTATGAAAAGATTGGTTTTAATCAGACATGGACAAAGTCAGTGGAACCTCGAAAATCGATTCACTGGCTGGACAGATGTAGACCTTACTCCACTCGGTATGGAGGAGGCAGTCAAAGCAGGACAGCAGCTCAAGAAAGAGGGCTTTCACTTCACTCTTGCCTTTACGAGCTACCTAAAGCGTGCCGTTAAGACACTCAATACCGTCCTAGACCAGATGGACCTCGATTGGATCCCAGTAAAGAAAAGCTGGCGACTCAATGAGAAGCACTACGGTATGCTCCAAGGTCTCAATAAGGCTGAGACCGCTGCCAAGTACGGCGATGAGCAGGTACTGATCTGGCGTCGTAGCTTCGATGTACCACCAGCACCATTGGCGGCTGACGATCCACGCTCACCCTACAACGACGTACGCTACGCCCACGTTAATAAAGAGGACTTACCCCTCACCGAAAGCCTAAAGGATACCATCCAAAGGATCCTGCCTTACTGGGAGCAAGAGATATTCCCCTCCTTCTCCGAGCACGATGATATTATTGTAGCTGCTCACGGCAATAGCCTGAGGGCCATCATCAAGAAGCTCAAAGGCATCTCCGATGAGGATATCGTATCGCTCAACCTTCCAACCGCCGTGCCATACGTCTTCGAGTTCGACGAGCAGAATGGCATGAAGCTAGTAAAGGATTACTTCGTAGGCGATCCAGAGGAGGTGAAGAAGCTCATGGAGGCAGTAGCCAATCAAGGCAAAAGCCAAAAGTAACCCACACTGGGACTAGTATAATTCCAATTAAGGGGTTCCATCGCAATAGCGACGGAACCCCCTTTCACATTATAGGCTGTTGCACTTAGGAGTCCACAGATTAAGAGATGTAGATAACATTCACAGGAAAGGGGCCTAAACCTTAAGTTATATCAATTATTTTTAATATGTTTGCAGTACATCTATCCCAGAGAATAGGTTGTCTAAAGAGTAATTTACTGTATAAAACAATTAAGACTATGAAGAAATTATTACTCCTCACCACGGCACTCCTTACGATGCTACTATCTAGTTGTGGCTCCAATGGAGGTAACGACGAGTGGTATGACCTTGGCTTGATCCCTATTCGCCAAGGCAATCAATTTGGATATATCAATTGGAAAGGAGAGTATGCCATCATGCCTCAATTCAGAGGGGCCTCCCTATTTAGCAAAAATGGGCTAGCCCTGGTCTTGAATAATAATGGCCAATATGGCTATATCAACCAAAAGGGGGCCTATGCCATCCCTGCCACCTATGCCGTAGCAGCTGACTTCAACGAGGGCATCGCCTTTGTAGCACTGAGTGGAGGGCATTTACAGGCGATTGACGAAAAGGGGAATACCCTATTCACCTGTGAGACAGTGAAGAGCATCGGCAACTTTAGCGATGGACTAGCAGTCTACGAAAACTGGGAGGGCAAGTATGGCGCTATTGACAAAAAGGGGCAGGAGGTCATCCCCGCCACACTTACCTATATCGGCACCTTTAAGGATGGCCTAGCCCCATTCAAGGATGAGAGTGGTAAGTATGGATACCTAGACAAGAAGGGTCTCTATGCCATTAACCCACAGTTTGATGGTGCCTCGGACTTCCGCGAAGGAACCGCTGCAGTAATAATTGGAGATAAGTATGGGTTTATAGACCGAAAGGGGACAATAGTGATCTCTCCGCAATTTGATTACGCTGAGCCTTTCTCTGAAGGGGTGGCGATGGTGGTACAAGGTGACGCCTTTGGATACATTGATAAGAAGGGAAGCTATGCCATCAATCCACAGTTTCAGCCTGCCTTTTCATTTCAAAGCGACGTAGCGATCGCCGCCTCCAAGGGGTCTGAACTCTATGGTGTCATTGATAAAAATGGCAACTATGTCATCAACCCTCAATTCAAGGAAATTGGTTGTATCTACAAAGGTAAACTAGCCGTCTTCAATGGTAGCTACTGGGGTTTCGTAGATAAAAAGGGGAAGTACCTTGTCAATCCTCAATTTGAAGGTCTAAGGTTTCCAGTTAAATTATACTCCAATGAACCCTCAATGCTCCTATCACAGTACTACGATACTACGGAGCTCCTCAAGGGGTTAACGACATTGGTTGGCAACGACCCACATAGTGTTGATGGTCTCAACCAGTCCATCACGCTTGGCGATCTTCAAAAGGGAAAAAGGGAATTTACTCTTATCTATGGTGAGGACAAAGCGATATCAGAGCTCAAAAACTTGACTCTAGCCGAAGGCATAACACTCTATAACTCCAAAATAACGTTTGATGAGGAGATAGTCAAGATCAGGAGCTTTTGGTATGGCACGACCTACAATAATGACGCTAAGGTACGACAAGTATCCATGGAGCTTCATATCTCACCCGAAAAGATGCAATACCTAGCCACTATCGAGAGCAGCATATCCAACCAACTAAGCAATCAGTACAAGCTAGTGCCGATGGGCGAAAAGATGGAAGGGATTAAGGAGGTGGAATTCCGCACACACACCGACGACAATAGGGTGACCATCCTATTCACCTTCCCAACCACCGAGCTAGAGGTGGAGGAGAGCGATGAGAGTGCTGAGCAAGCAGAAGAGCCTCTTGAAAAGAAAGATAATCAGCCAGCCGAAAAGGTAGAAAAGGCGGAGAAAGTGCCCACCCAACAAACCTCTACAACTAAAGATAAACCCAAAGCTGTTGCTTCTGAAAAGGCCTGGCGAACTGCAACCATCCACTCCTACGACGGCTATTCGGTGATTCGCAGTAGTCCCGACTACGATGCTGAGATACTGAATACCATCGATAGCGGCACTAGGGTGGAGGCGATGGTAGTGAATGGTGAGTGGTGCAAAATAAAGTGGAAAGGGCAGATCGTCTATATTCCAAAGAGCAACCTCAGATTTTAAGATCGCTAATCATTAAAGCTGATAACGATGAAAAGTATCAAGACTATTTTACTAGCAACGACTGCCCTACTCTTGGGTGCCATTGAGCTGACCGCCCAAGGTCAGGAGAGTACGATAGATCATTTCACCACCTACTTCGGTAGAGAGCTACAGGTGGGAGATACCCTGTGGATGGGCAAACCCGACTACGATCAAAACAGATCCATACTGCTCAACAAGGTAGATAAGTACAATAAATTTCGGTGCGCAGATCTAAAAGATCTTCACTACAAACCACTTGTAATCACCGAGTTTATTCCTCCGAAAGAGGTGAGAACAGATGCTCTAATTGATAATGTTACAATAATCAATGCCAAGTGCAAGGCGCCCGACAACACCACATTGCTCGTGAGTATTGATCAAGGGATCTATGACAATGTTCTTCAGATGTATGGTCCTTACAACCATCGTTTCAGGGATAGCTGTGTAGAGCTAACGCCACTGGTTCGCCTTGTCTACTACATACAAACCGGACAGAAGAAGGTGGATGATGAGACGCTACTTGACTACATTCTACTCAAAGAACCCGAGAAGGGAGAAGTCTGCAGATACGATAAGTTTGAATTCCGAAGGGTAAAAGATCAATTCAAAAGATTGCTTCAAGGGGATCTCGCCACCCTCGAAAAGCAGATGGAGAATAATACCGCCTTCTACGAGAAGAGAGGACCATTCAGCTCCTCCGAAACCTATAACCCAGAGATAGGAGGCTACCAAATTACGGAGTTATACAATTGCGACAACTCCATTTCTCAGGGCTACAACAATGCGGAAACTTACTTTGTCTATCAACCCTGCGAAACCATCCTGAAGATGAGTGAAGCAAATGCCGAGCAATATGAGCGGAAGCTTAGAGGAGATAGTCCTTATGGAGCATATAGAAATGAGACTTATGTCCTCTATATGACCCTAATGCCCTTTGATAAGTCTTACAACAATTACAACACTTACATATGTGCGATGCTCGTAGCGGTAGAGACCTTTGACGACAAATTGGGAGAGGCCAACTTCATTGGCTACGCAGAATATGATAAAGACCACTACGATAAGGTATTGAAGCAAGTTAAGCGAGAAAAAAGAGCCAATACCGTAGGTGCTGTGGTGGGAGGGGTGCTCGGCATCCTCGGTCTATTCTGACACCCACAATACCACTCACATACAATAAGCCCGAGCAGTCATCTGACTGCTCGGGCTTATTGACTTTGTAGCAAGGTAACTCTGTAGGATTGATGGGCACAGCCCACATGGAACCGAATATATACGTATGTAAAGGTGAGTGTTGCAGAGTGGCGATATTTGGAGGAAGGATCTCGGCCTAGGTCCATATATTCCCCTCATGTATCAACCTCATATTCCGTATGCGTACGGAATGGATTCCGCAGGGCTACGGAATGCGTTCCGCACGCATACGGAATTCATTCCGCACCCTATGCGGAATATGTGGACGCTATACTATCGCATTCCTGAAAGTGTAGACACTCCATTTCTTCTATTCCTGAAAAAGTAGACACATTGAGAGGAAGTGATAAGTCTTAGATTCGGTTGTTCGTCCTCCACGAGGGGAGGTCGTGGGGTGGTGGTGGGGGCATCTAGAAGTGCAACTTTTCTTTAGATTTGATGGGTAGAGTCTCAAGAAAATAGGCTATCTTTACGGAAATACTGTATGGAGGAACAACACTATCAATCGGAACGTAATGGAAAAGAGCTTTACTAGATTCCTGACCCTGACTATATTCCTATTTTTTGGAGCCACCACCTTATTGGCTACTGAGGTGAAAATCTCGGGGCGTCTACTCTTCTCAAGGGATTCCACAGCAGTCATTGGGGCTTCGGTACGGCTACTAGACCTTGAAGGAACAACTATTTCTGGGACAACGACTAACGAGAAGGGAGACTTCACGGTCGCTAGCAAACAGAGCAAAGAAAGTCGCTTGGAGATAAGCTTTGTGGGACATGTCCCTATTTCGGTACAGATTGAGGGTGGCAAGGGAAGCATCTCCCTCGGAGATCTCTATCTGGTAGAGGATAGTAAGCAATTGGACGAGGTGACGGTCACCGGCTCTCTTCGCCAGTACAATCGTCAATTGGTTTTCCCCGAGAAGTTACAGATCAGAGGGAGCCACGACTTTATGACGCTACTCCACAATCTAGGACTAACGGGGCTTTCGGTGGATCAGGTCAATAAGAATGCTTCCATAAATGGCAAGCCGATTCAATGGAAAATCAATGGCGTCCCTCGGTCGGTTGCTGAAGTGCGTAACCTCAAACCCGAATCTATCCTTAGGGTCGATTACTCCGATATGCCTACGATGCGCGAATTGGACCAAGGTTTTGGGGGTATTATAGATGTGATCCTAAAGGAGCGAACCGATGGAGGCTCTGTGAGGAGTCACCTGCAGAGTGCCCTCTGGGTAGGATTTGTCAATGGTAGCGCGAGTGCTAGCTACCATCAAGGAAAGTCGGACTTCTCGATTGATTACAACACTTCTTATCGCAACTACCCTAAGTGGCAAAAAGATAGTGAGGAGAAGTTTATCGCTGACTCCAAGGAAATCACTCGGCTCCTTCAGGGGGAGGCGAGCCCATTTGGCTATTTTACAAACGACCTGAACTTCACCTACCTCTATCAGCCTAGCAAAGTGAGCCAATTTAGTGCCACTTGGCGCAATTCTTTTGCCCGACAGTACAACAATATCAGAGGTCAGATAATTGAGACCGATAAAGATCCCTATCATAGAGCCTCAAAAAGCAAATATAGAGGCTACTTGCCAGCACTAGACCTATTTTATCAGCACCAATTTGGAGATGGATCAAAGCTGGAAACCAACCTTTTAGGCACGATATCCACAGGTAGAAACGACAGAGATTTGGTGGACACCAGGAATGGAGCAGAGGTAGCCAAGATCTCCAACCCCGTAGAAAGTAAGTACAAGTCGTTGATTGGCGAAGTGATGTATCAAAAGTCGTTGCACCCAAAGGTTTACCTCACCACTGGTCTGCAAAATAGATATGCATTCACCACAAATGAGTACCTATCGCCAAGTAGCTATCTCGACCAACTGCAGCAGAATAACACCTATCTATATGCTCAAATCTCTGGGCGGCTAAATCCAAAAGTTCAGTATAGCTTAGGGACTGGGTTGAAGATCTTTTATGTTGAAAGTAAAGAGCAGCGTAAGAAGTACTTCAAAAATCAGAGCAGCGTGGGCTTCTATTACAATCCCAATAATCGACTCTCCTTTTCACTCAATAGTAATTTCATCCCCTTCCTCCCTTCACTAGCTCAGCTATCCAGTGTCAAGCAGAGGTTTGACCAACTGACTGTATTTACAGGGAATAGTGAATTGAAGTCGAGCTACGCCTTTACCAATCGCCTCAACATGAATTATCACAAGGATAAGTTCAATACCAATCTAGCCCTAAGCTACAATCACACCACCCATCCGCTGTACACCCGTGTCACCTATCTGCCCGAAGAGGAGTACTTCTTGTTTCAGTCCGACAATGGGCTGTACAATCGACAGTATGGTGCCGAATGGAAAGTCAACTTTAGCAATCTGATGAACTGCCTCTCACTCTACACCACAGTGGGTTACAAGCGGCATGAGAGTAACGTAGGGAATCATCCGCTTTATCTCAATAGCCTCTACTGGGATATCTCGGCACAGGTAATGTACAAGGAGCTGGTCTTTGCTGGCTATTATACGAAATCGGGAAGGACGCTCTTTAACGAAACAGAGCAACTATCAGGTGACAATATGGGCTTGACCTTGATGTGGAATAAAAATAATTGGACCCTCTATGCTCAGATGCTATACGTGGGAATTAAGGAAGGGGATACCTATAGAACTACCAACCACTCCAAGGTAAATCCACTTAAGTCCTATGTGAAGATTCCAGAGAATGGTAATATGCTCACCCTCGGGGTAGTCTGGAATCTCGACTTTGGCAAGCGTGTGAATCGAATGAGAAGGGGACTCAAGAACTACGATAGCAACAACAGTGTAGTAAAGGTTCAAGATTAATCTTTTAAATAAGTTAGCAACATCTTACCTCTTGTCTAGGTTATGGATTTGTCCGACCCACAAGGGGTCGTAAGGGAAGAGGGGACGGCATCGGGATCCCCTAGTCGTTCGGGGCTAGTGCCCCTCCGACTGAGGGGGGCGAGGATCCGTCTGACCGCCCACGAGGGGAGGTCATTAATAGAGAATGTTGTGTGAAGGATGAGTTGCAAGGCGCTGACGGCAAGGTGTATGTAGGGCACCAGGCACACACAAAAGGATGAGACCGAAGGGAGTGCGTACTCACGTACGTGACCGAGCCCGAATTCCGAAAGCAACGAAGCAGATCGCCTTCGTGCAACAGTCTCTAGAGACCATTGCTGTAGCGTCTCGCTACAGTCTCTCTTTTGAATGGGCATAAAAAAAAGATGGTGAAGTGACTGTAGCCACTTCACCATCTTCTGGTATTCGTATGGGAGGGAATATCTTACTTGCTGTAGTCGTAGAAACCTCTACCAGTCTTGCGACCAAGGAGGTTGGCACGTACCATCTTACGCAGTAAAGTATGAGGGCGGTACTTAGGATCGCCATACTCATTAAAGAGCACCTCCATAATAGCTAGGCAGACATCAAGCCCGATAAAGTCGCCCAGCTCGAGTGGACCCATTGGATGATTGGCACCAAGCTTCATAGCGGTATCAATCTCCTCTACTGTAGCTACGCCATCTGCATACTCGCCAATCGCTTCATTGATCATCGGGATAAGGATACGATTGACTACGAAACCAGGCGCTTCATTGACCTTTACGGCTACCTTACCGAGCTGCTCACAAAGTTGAAGCACAGTGGAGAGGGTAGCATCACAGGTAAGCTGACCTGTGATCACTTCTACCAACTTCATCACTGGAACGGGGTTGAAGAAGTGCATACCGATCACCTTCTCTGGTCGCTTCGTGGCAGCTGCTAGCTCTGTGATAGAGAGGGAGGAGGTATTGGTAGCGATGATCGCTTCTGGCTTCAGAATAGAGCAGAGATGGGCAAGGATTTCCTTCTTCACTTCCATCTCCTCACTCACTGCTTCGATGACAAGGTCGGCATCTTTGATCTGCTCAAAGTCGGTAGTGGTGGTGATGCGAGCGAGGATAGCGTCGCGATCCTCTGCGCTCATACGGCCTTTATCTACCTGACGATTGAGCCCTTTTTCCATACGAGCCATTGCTCTACCTAGTGACTCTGTAGAGCGGCCTTTCATGGTCACTGCTATAGACTTTTGTGCCATAGTCTGTGCTATGCCTGCACCCATGGTGCCATTTCCGAGTACTACGATTTTCATAATGTGTTGCTATCTTTTTATTGGTTTTAGTTTTTAGAACTTTGGTGTCCGCTTCTCCAGAAAAGCACTCATCCCTTCCTTTTGCTCGGGAGAGGCGAAGGCGTTGCTAAAGAGGTGGTTTTCAATCGCAATAGCGGTGTCGATATCGGCCTGCATTCCTCGCTGAATAGCCATCTTGGAGAGGGCTACAGCGTGTGGCGATTTGGAGGCAATCTCCTCGGCAATTGCTTGGACGGTAGAAAGTAACTCTTCCGAAGAGACTACTCTATTGACAAGGCCTATGCGAAGAGCCTCATCTGCTGGAATAATACGCGCGGTGAAGATCAATTCACTCGCTACCCCTTCACCTACTAGGCGAGGAAGACGCTGAGTACCACTAAAGCCAGGAGGGATACCAAGCCCTACTTCTGGCTGGCCAAACTTGGCTTTTTCGGAAGCAATACGGAAGTCGCATGCCATAGCTAGCTCACAACCGCCACCTAGTGCAAAGCCATTGACTGCGGCTATTACTGGTATGGAAAGAAGCTCTAGCTGGCGAAAAACCTTCGCCCCACTCATACCGAAAGCTAGAGCCTCCTCTGGGGTGAAGTGCGACATCTCGCTAATATCAGCACCAGCTACGAAGCTACGCCCCGCCCCAGTGATGATCAAGACTCGTGTGGAGGCGTCTAGATGATTGAGTGCATCGCCTAGCTCCTCTAGCACTTGAGTGGAAAGTGCATTAAGGGCTTCGGGACGGTGGATGGTAATGGTGGCTATTGCCCCATTACCATCCACTTTAATGGTCTGATACTCCATCATCTCACTTCTCCTTATCTTGGAGAGCTTGGAGTTTTTGAGTGAGGATAGGCACAATCTTATGAAGGTCACCTACTACTCCTAGGTCGGCTACTTGGAAGATTGGTGCAAACTTATCCTTATTTACAGCGATGATATACTCGCTCTCCTCCATACCTGCTAGGTGCTGAATCGCCCCGGAAATACCTAAGGCAAGGTAAAGGTCGGGACGAACGGTCTTACCGGTCTGACCTACCTGTCGCTCGTGACCTATCAGCCCAGCATCTACCATAGCACGGGATGAAGCAACCTCGGCGTTGAGGGTCTCGGCCAACTCTTGCAATTTGCTAAAGCCATTGCCAGTACCTACGCCACGACCGCCAGAAACGAGCACGTTGGCCTCAGTAATATCAATAAGCGTCTTGGTTTCGGTCTCTTTGCGGATAAGGCGTACTCTCTGGCACTTCTCTACGTCAAAGGGGACCTCTACTTTCTCTACTTCACCCTTACGATTGGAGTCACTTGGCTTACGGCGCATCACACCTGGGCGAACGGTAGACATCTGTGGTCGATTATTCTTACAAATGATAGTAGCCATGAGGTTGCCACCAAAGGCTGGACGGGTCATGAGTAGATTGCGATCTTCATTGATGTCTAATGAGGTACAATCAGCAGTAAGACCAGTGTGTAGCCTAGAAGAGACCCTTGGGCCAAGGTCACGGCCGATGGTGGTAGCTCCTAGAAGTACGATCTCTGGCTTGTAGGTGTGGACGATATGGCAGATAGCCTCTGCATAAGGCTCTGTGATATAATCTTTCAATAGGTCGTGGTCTACCACTAATACCTTATCGGCACCTGCATGAATCAATTGCTCTGAAAGATGCTCTACGCCCTTGCCAAGGAGCACAGCGGTTACCTTTTCATTGATCGAATCAGCAAGGTCGCGGGCTTTTCCGAGTAGCTCAAAGGCGACATTCTGAACGATGCCATTGCGCTGCTCTGCAAATACTAGTATACCTTTATATTGTTCCATAGTCGCTTCTTAAATAATAAATTTCTCTTGCAGTTTTTCTAAGATGATATCAGCAGCCTCCTCTGGTGTAAGCTCTTCGTGGAGTGTACCCATAGCCTTGGCGCCCTTGGTAAAGGACTTGTTCACGTTGGTAGGCGATCCCTTGAGACCTAAACGAGCCTCATCAACTGGGAAGGAGCCGAAGTTGAGCTCTACAATCTCTTTGTCAAAGGCGGTCATGATGTCGCGGACATTCATATAGCGTGGCTGGTAAGCTGCTGCCAAGAAGGTAAGCATACAAGGGAGGTCTACCTCTAGATATTCGTGACCATCCTCAAGGTTTTTCTTGACGGTAAGTGTCTTCTTACCATCAAAATCGACATGCTCTACATAGGTAATCTGTGGAAGGTCGAGCTGCTCGGCAATCTGTGGACCTACCTGCGCGGTATCTCCATCAATGGCCTGACGACCTGCAAGGATTACATCATAAGGCTCTAGCGACTTGATAGCTTGGGAGATGGTATAGCTGGTAGCAAGGGTATCAGCACCACCAAACTTGCGGTCGGTGATGAGGAAGCCTTTATCACAGCCCATTCCAAAAGCTTCGTAAAGAACGGCCTTGGCTTGTGGTGGCCCCATGGTGATGACGTGCACTTCGGCGCCAAAGCGATCCTTGAACTGGAGTGCCTGCTCGAGAGCTCCCTTATCGTCGGGATTCATAATACTTGGTACGCCAGTACGGATAAGGGTACCTTTGACTGGATCTAGCTTGATCTCAGTGGTATCTGGAACTTGCTTAATGCAAACTAAAATCTTCATATATCAGGATTGTATTTTCTCGTTTTTACTTCAATAGATTAGCTGCAATCACCATACGCTGTACCTCGCTGGTACCTTCGTAGATCTCAGTAATCTTGGCATCACGCATCATTCGCTCTACTGGATACTCACGGGTGTAACCATATCCACCGTGGAACTGGACTGCCTTTTCGGTCATCGCCATAGCGGTCTCTGCGCAATAGAGCTTTGCACGGGCAGCTGGAACGGAATAAGGCTGGTCATTATCTTTGCACCAAGCTGCTTTACGTACGAGCAGCGAAGCACATTCAATACGTGCCTCAAGGTCGGCAAGCTGGAATTGGGTGTTCTGAAACTTTGAGATGCTACGACCAAATTGCTTACGCTCTTTGGTGTATTTTACAGTCTCCTCCATAGCGCCACGAGCGATACCTAATGCTTGTGAAGCGATACCAATACGACCACCATCAAGGGTCTTCATAGCTACTTTGAAGCCTTGCCCTACTCGACCAAGAAGATTCTCCTTAGGTACGATGCAATTCTCCATCACTAGCTCGCAAGTTGCTGAGCCACGGATACCCATCTTTAGCTCCTTCTTACCAACTGAAAAGCCTGGGAAGTCTTTCTCAACGATGAAGGCGGAGATGCCCTTATTGCCAAGGCTCTTATCGGTCATGGCAAAGATAATGTAGACGTGGGCATACTCGGCATTGGTGATGAAGATCTTATTGCCATTGAGTACGTAGTGATCCTCCTCCTCTACAGCGAAGGTCTGCTGTCCTGCAGCGTCGGTACCTGCATTCGGCTCGGTAAGTCCGAAAGCTCCTATCCACTCACCAGAGGCTAGGCGTGGAAGGTAGCGCTCCTTCTGCTCGGGCGTACCAAAGAACATAATTGGGTCACAGCAGAGTGAGCTATGCGCCGATAACACTACTCCTGTGGTAGCACAAACACGACTGAGCTCCTCTACTGCCATGGTGTAGATCTGGT
>USJF01000006.1 GCA_900554935.1 uncultured Porphyromonas sp. | reverse complement strand
GGTTTCCGGGGAGGGACCGGCAACGCCGTTCTCTCCCCCCTGTTTTTTTCATCTTTAGCAATGCGATACCACTATGCTCTCATTGAAAAGCGAACGTATTCCCAGAGCCACCATTCGTCGCCTTGCCGTGTACGTTCAAGTGCTCGAAAGTATGCAGCGCAACGGCGTGGAGGTCATCTCCTCCGGCCCGCTCGCTGAAGCATGCGACGTGAACGCATCTCAGGTGCGCAAGGACCTTGCCTATTTTGGCGAATTCGGTGTGCGTGGCGTAGGGTACAACGTAGCCAGCCTCATCGCCGCCATCAAAGCTTCCCTTGGCGTTGACCGCGAATGGCGCGCCGCGCTGATCGGGGTGGGCAACCTCGGCCGCGCGCTGCTGCACCATGCCGAATTCAAGGCCCGCGGCTTCAACATCGTGGGTACTTTATTCTCTCTAGGCAGTTATCAGCCGTTTACCTTGTGCATCTTAGCGATAAGGTCGAGTACGCGGTTGGAGTAACCGATCTCGTTGTCGTACCAAGATACTAGCTTTACGAAGCTATCGGTAAGGGCGATACCTGCTGCTTTATCGAAGATTGATGAGCGGGTGTCTCCTAGGAAGTCGCTAGAAACAACTGCATCCTCAGTGTAGCCTAGGATGCCCTTGAGCTCGTTTTCTGAAGCCTTCTTGATTACAGCGCAGATCTCCTCGTAGGTGGCTGGCTTCTCTAGGTTAACGGTTAGGTCTACTACAGATACGTCGAGTGTAGGAACACGGAAAGACATACCGGTGAGCTTGCCATTGAGGGAAGGAATTACCTTACCTACGGCTTTAGCAGCTCCTGTGGTAGATGGGATGATATTGCCAGCAGCTGCGCGGCCACCTCTCCAATCCTTCATTGATGGACCATCAACAGTCTTCTGGGTAGCTGTGGTAGCGTGTACCGTGGTCATCAAACCGTCTTTGATGCCGAAGTGGTCGTGAATCACTTTTGCTAGAGGAGCAAGGCAGTTGGTAGTACAGCTAGCGTTGCTCACGATCTTAGTGCCCTTTTCGTACTTATCTTCGTTGACACCTACTACGAACATTGGAGTAGTGTCCTTTGAAGGAGCCGACATCACTACGTACTTAGCACCTGCCTCGAGGTGTGCCTGAGCCTTCTCGGAAGTGAGGAATAGGCCGGTAGACTCTACTACGTACTCTGCACCGATTTCATTCCACTTGAGCTCTCTTGGGTCGCGCTCTTGAGTACAACGGATGGTATTTCCATTGACAGTCAAGGTGCTCTTCTCTAGGTCGTAAGAGATCTCACCATCAAACTGACCATGCATTGTATCGTATTTTAGCATGTATGCTAGATAGTCAACTGGTAGAAGGTCGTTAATACCTACCACTACTAGGTCATTTCTCTTTGTTGAAGCACGGAACACAAAGCGTCCGATACGGCCAAAGCCGTTGATACCAATCTTGATCATATCAGTATTCTTACTTATTAATATAATTGATTATTGTTTATTTGTCTGGGATAAGCGTTGTCATTACCCACCATCTTTCAGGGGCAAATTTACCTAAAATATTTGAAGTACTGGCTATATTCGCTTGTCTCTTGTATGAAATGGTAAAAATGGTGCTAAATGGGTATGGACATATCTCGTATTAGCCTCTTTTGCGTCGCCATCTAAATAGCCTGCCGAGGCCACTGCGGAGTATCTTGCCGCTTCCTTTGAGGCTATAGGAGAGTAGCTGCATGCCTCCGAGTGAGTAGAGGGTGGGTAGGAGGTAGCTTTTGACGGTGGAGAGGAGGCTACTCTGGCTCTCCCCATCTCGTGTGCTATAGCTACTGGTGGGGTGGCTAAGTATCTGCTCTTGGGTGAGCTCTTTAGCGACTCTTTTGTTTCTTGACTTGGTCACTAACCCGCTGACGAAGCGGGCTACCTTTGCCATCACGGGTGAGGATTGGCTTAGATTGTCTAAGGCTTCGTCGACGATGATACTCCCGCTATTGCTCTTAAGGTAATTGATCTTTTCTTTGACTCTATTGAGGCGCATATTCGCACGAGCTTCTAATCGGTCTTCTCGTGCTTTTAGTCTTGCCTGAGTTGCTGTTGTAAGGTTGCTCATTGTATTTCCTCCTCCTTTATTTCGTTGGATAGATTTATGGAGAGACTCTTTTGCTCTTGGGCAAGGACTTGATCTCGCTCTTGGCTGTGCTCTTTGGTCTCTTGTCTATCTAGGTAGTTATTGATGAACTGGTTCTCCATCTTTTGGGTCACGCGCTTACGCAATGCTAGTAGTATCACTAGGATGAGGATGAAGAGGACCAGCAGGCATACGCTTGAGTAGGTAAGCGCGGAGAGGGCAGCAAAGGCTTCGGTGCCACTCGTAAGGAAGATGAGTGAACCGGCAAAAAGAGCTGCCACCAACAGAAGTACTGCCACTATGATGCTGAGCACTGCTAGCACGGAGCCGTAAATGGACTTTGCGACGATTGGTGCCCCTTTCTCTGTGGCTTTGAGCTCTATCAGACTTTTCTTTGCCTCAATATAATCCTTTAGCTCGGCGATCACTTCGCTAAAGGTCTCTTTGATGCTTGTCATTGGTATATTCTTTATCTTTTTCAACTATTAACGGGAATGGGTGAGCGACCCACTGCACCCACGACTAGGTCGTGAGGCAATAAGAGTCACCCACCCATCCTATCTCTCACTCTATGCGCCACAGGGTATGTAGCGCGGTGAGTATCTACCTCCAACTACTCTTGGAGCGGTTACTTTTTAGAAAGCTTCTCTGCTTC
This sequence comes from uncultured Porphyromonas sp., assembly GCA_900554935.1. Taxonomy (GTDB): domain Bacteria; phylum Bacteroidota; class Bacteroidia; order Bacteroidales; family Porphyromonadaceae; genus Porphyromonas_A. Next base: position 15,769 of record USJF01000006.1, on the reverse strand, counting down.
CTCTCTTGCAGCGTCTTTTAGGTCAGAGAGCTCCTCTTCGGTAAGGTCGGCTAGCTCTTCGGCTTCGTTCTTTACCTTGCGACCCATGTTTTTTGCTGAAGCGATTACGTCGTCGTAGATATGCCCTGCGTCGTCTTTGACATCTGCCATGTACCTAGCGAGGTCTCTCTTGGCCTTACGAGCGCGGATCTTACCATCGTAGTAAGCGTCCTTGATATTGCTCTTTACTTTGTCGCTATAATCCGACATATCATCAATAAATTCATTGCGCTTCTTTGTATCAGAGAAGTAGGCAACTGCTGCACCGATAGCGGTACCAATAGCTACGCCTATCAAAATCTTCAGTCCATTATTATTTCTCATAATCTTGACTCATTTTGTGATTATACATTCCTGGTTCAATTCTCACACTACAAATCTACTCTAATTAATTGAGATACCATAGGAAACAAGCTGCAAAAAAGGTTAATGATGTGCTTTCTTTGATCTTTCTGTAGTATCTCTCTGGCTTTATAGTGGGTCTCTATCAGATCTGGGGTATCGTCGGTCTCAAGGAAGTAGTTGGCGACTTGAAGCTTGGGGCAATAAGGATGTAGGCTTAGGTAGATGCCTGCATTGGTGAGTTGCTGTGCGAGGGTGGAGTGGCCTCGAAAGCCGTGGACGATCCATGGGACTCTGGAGGTGGGGTGGGACTTTTTCGTGGCTAGCAGGTGGTGCCATCCGCCTACGACGTGAAAGACAAGTGGGTAATGGAGTAGCTCGGCCAAAGTGATATGGAAGTGGATAAGGGTCTCTTGCTCTTGGAGTGTAAGGGGGGAGCGATGGTCCCAGCCACACTCGCCGATGCCGATGATGGCGGGGGTGGAGGTGAGGGTATGTGTCCAGTCTGCTAGGAGCTCATTGGGATGGTGCTGGAGGCGATCAACGAACTCTCTGGCACCCTCTAGCATTGGATGTACGCCCCAGGTGGCAAAGTCGGCTCTGGGCTCTAGCTTCTCTCCTAGATGTAAGGACTGTACGACAAGTACATCACTGTGTGTGAGGTATTTCTTGCAACCCTGGGCGTGGGTATGGAAGTCTAGGAAGGGGTGCATAAGGCGTTAGGGGACGGGATCGTAACCACTCCCGCCCCAGGGGTTGCAACGTAGGATACGCCAGATAGCTAGGAGGAGGCCTTTCACTGGCCCGTGCTTCTTGAGGGCTTCGACGGCGTAAGTGCTACAACTCGGCGTAAATCGGCAGGAGGGGGGTAGCATGGGTGAAATGGCTCTCTTGTAGAAGTAAATGGGGAGAAGAAGTAGCTGTGTCAATACTCCAGAGAGCCACTTGATACATCTCTTAATCATCTTCTTCGGGGTCTTTGGTGGGTGGCTGCAGTCGCTTGAAGCTCTCTTCTATCGCCTGCTGGATGGTTGGGTATCGGCTCAGTCGATCTTTGAGATAGATAAAACCGACGAGCAGTGTGGTATCAGGTGGGATGGTCGCTATCAGCTCTTTTTTGGTGAGGCGGTAGGCTTCGCGTGTGAGGCGCTTCATACGGTTTCTATCTACCGCATGCTTGAGGCGTCGCTTGGGGATGGAGACCATCATCTTGAGAGGAAGGTCCTGGCGAGGTACTTCCAAGTAGACCACTCTAAAAGGGTAGCAAACAAAGCTACCTCTCGAAGCGAATAGCTCATTGAGCTCGCTTCGGAGGTAGATCCGTTCTTCCTTCTTCAGTGATACGCTATCAGGCATGTTTCTTCTTAGCACTTTTCACGAGGTGGTCAAGCGCTGCATTGATACTTGTAAAGTCTTTATTAGGCACTGGCATATCTACTCTCAGTTTTGCATCTTTAAGTGCCTTGAGTGTCCCCTCGCCTAGGCAACCGATCAATTGATCGCCTTGCTTGTACTCTGGAATGCTATGGAATAGTGACTGTACTCCATTGGGACTGAAGAATATGAGCATATCATAGCCGTCAATCTCCTCTTTGGTAATGGGGGTAAACTCCAACTTGCTCACCACACCCAGTGTGTGGGCTATGTTATTGGCCTCCAACTCGTCGGAGTAGCGCTCCTTGACGCCATCAATCCCTGGTACGAAGAAGTGCTCTTTTTCGTACTTTAAGAGTAGTGCCTGGAGATCCCCTACGTTGCCGTTTTTCTCAGGAAAAAAGACTTTGCGCTTCCGCACTGTGATGTGCTTTTGCAGATAAGTCGCAATGAACTCGGAGTTGCAGAAGTACTTATAATCCTCAGGGAGCTCAATTCTTAGCTCTTTCACTAGCTTGAAAAAGTGATCGGCAACAGTCTTGGAATTAAGTACTACCCCAGTATGATCTAAAATCTCGATCTTCTGATCTCTAAACTCTCTAGCAGTCACTGGAGTGATACTGAATAACGGCTTAAAATCTATCTCTACACCTGTCTCTTCCATCAACTGGAAGTAGGGTGACTTCGTATTGGCGGGCTTTGGCTGTGACACCAAAATGGTTTTAATTTTCTGAGACATTATTCTTCTCTTATCTATTTATACCAACAAAAATAACCCCGGGGCTATTTCGCAGGTGCAAAGATACAAAATTAAATGCAGAGGGAAATTAAGTAGCTTTGGGAATATGGTGATACTGTAGTATATAAGTAGCATCCTAAAGAAGAAATAGATAGCGCCAACTAGGCTATAAATGAGCCAGCCATACTCGACAATACCTGTGATACAGAGCAATAGGGGAATATAGAGAGCTACACCGGCAAGCCCCCAAACTCTAAAGAATGAGATAAACCACTGACCTACTCTCTCGGGCACTCCGAAAGCATACCATAGCACTGAATAGACCAATAAGTTAATTAGAAGATAGCCCAACGCATAGAGTACTCCACTGCCTGCCACCAACCAATAGGGGACGCTAAATGATTTTTCCCATACCATCTCGGCATAGAGGAAGCCTACTAGAAGGATTGTCTGAACTGTAAGGAATGGATACAATGCCACGCCACCGCCTGACCCACCGCTTCGATTACGGCGCTGGTAAAACGCCCAAAGGAGAGCTCCGATCGCCAGTAAGAGCAATAGTACCCCTATCAAATAATCTCGATAGGCTGGCACTTCAGCTACTACTTCTGGCAGATATCTTTGATCAAACTGTGGCCAATTATCCATCTGCTAGTAGGCTAGCTACTTTCTCCACACCTCTGAGAGGTCAGCTGGTAGCATCGCCAGTGCATTTTCCTCCGCCTCTCGCATCTCCTTCTCTTGCTCCTCCGTAATATCGTCTACGCCACAGAGGTGAAGCACTCCGTGTATAAGAACTCTCAAGAATTCTCGATGGAATGGCTCGCCATACTCCTCAGCATTACTTGTAACCATCTCTAAGCTAATCACAATATCTGCGAAAAGCAGCCCGTCTCTCGTCTGGTCGAAGGTAATGATATCGGTATAGTAGTCGTGATTGAGGTACTTTTGATTGACCTCCAATATCCGCTCATTATCACAGAATTGATAGGTGATATCTCCTACCTGGTAGCCATACGTCTCAGCTACATCCTTAATCCATGCATTGATCTCTCTTCTCCTAAAAGTAGGGATTGTGACGCCCTCTCCGTAGTAATTTATAGCCATATCTTTAGTCTATCAAAGGGATATACTCTGAATAATCTTCACCAAAAGCTGCCAACTCTCGTATCAACGAGCTACTAATAATACGATGCTCAGGAGCGGAGAATAAGCAAATCGTCTCCACTCCAAAGCGACTGCGATTGACCTCAGCTAGTGTCTGCTCGCCGTCTAAGTCTCCTATGCCTCTCAGCCCACGCACTAGTATAGCTCCGTGATCCTTGGCATAAGTGGCTACAATACCACTGTACGCCACCACCTTAATCCGGGTGTCCATATGGTAAAGGTCGCTGATAAACTTTATCCGCTCCTCTACCGGCTGAAATGGTTGCTTCGCTATATTTTGACCCAGTACAATATGTAGCTCATCCAGTAGCTGCAGTGCACGAGCTACGATATCGGCATGCCCTATCGTAAAAGGGTCAAAGCTCCCAGCATATACTCCTACTCGCTTCATCTTACACACTCTCCGGGTCTAGATTTTGTACAATAAAGTCCTGACGATCGGGCGTATTATTGCCCATATAAAACTCAAGCAACTCCTGTACATTATCCTCCTTCTTCATCATCACAGGATCCAGACGGATCTGATCTCCGATGAACTCTTTAAACTCCTCAGGTCGGATCTCACCAAGACCTTTAAAGCGAGTCACACTACTCTCTTTACCCAGCTTCTTGATGGCTTCGTCTCGCTCCCGCTCATCATAGCAGTAGATAGTGGTGGCATCCTTCTTATCCCGCACTCTAAATAAAGGTGTCTGAAGGATAAAGACATGATTCTGACGAATAAGATCCGGGAAGAACCTTAGGAAGAAGGTAATAATTAGCAGACGAATATGCATTCCATCGACATCGGCATCCGTCGCTACGATTACCTTATTGTACCTCAGATTGTCCAACCCATCCTCGATATTGAGTGCTGCTTGCAGTAAGTTAAACTCCTCATTTTCATAGACCACCTCCTTCTTACGGCCATAGCAATTGAGTGGCTTACCTCTAAGCGAAAAAACCGCCTGATGCTCCGCATTACGGCTCTGCGTAATACTTCCACTCGCCGATAGCCCCTCTGTGATAAATATCTGTGTATCATCTGCGAGCGATGCCTTCGGGTCATTGTAGTGCTGCGTACAGTCGCGCAACTTCTTATTGTGTATTGACGCCTTCTTAGCACGCTCTTTAGCCGCCTTAGAGACACCCGCAAGTGCCTTTCTCTCCCGCTCATTCTCCTGTACCTTCTTCAGTAGAGCTTCGGCCGTTTCACTATTTATATGGAGATAATCATCGAGCTTAGCCTTAAGGAAGTCCCCTACAAACTTCTGGATCGTCATTCCCCCCTCCTCTATCTCTCTAGAGCCTAGCTTCATCTTCGTCTGGCTCTCGAATAGAGGCTCTTGTATCCTAATACTTATAGCCGCCGTGATACCCGAACGGATATCATTATAGTCGAAGTTCTTCTGGAAAAAGTCACGTATTGTACGCCCTATAGCCTCCTTAAAAGCCGATAAGTGAGTACCACCGTGAATGGTGTTCTGCCCATTGACAAAAGAATAGTACTCCTCTCCATACTGAGTAGAGTGCGTGATCGCCACCTCAATATCCTTTCCAATAAAATGGATAATCGGATAGAGTGGCTCACTCGTCATATTCTCCTCCAGCAGGTCCATCAGACCATTCTTAGAGACAAAATTCTTACCATTGAGCGTAAGCTTAAGTCCCGGTTGGAGATAAGAGTACATCTTAAGCATCTCCTGGATATACTCCTGCTGATAGCGATAATTCTTGAAGAGCGTCACATCGGGCAGGAAGTCCACCTCCGTACCATCGCGCTCAGTAGTATCAAAGAGGTCACTCTCCTCCTTTAGCACCCCCTTTTCAAAAATCACATACTTTCCCTTCCCCTCACGGTAAGAGGTCACCTGCATACGAGTACTTAGGGCATTAACCGCCTTGAGACCCACACCATTAAGGCCCACTGCTTTTTTAAATACATCGCTATCATACTTCGCCCCCGTATTCATAGTACCCACCGCCTTCGTCAGCGACCCTTGCGGTATACCACGCCCGAAGTCCCGTACCACCACATGTCGCATCTCCTCCTCATCGATAGATATCTGGATCTGCGTACCAAATCCCATGGTGTACTCATCAATAGAGTTATCGATCACCTCCTTCAATAGCACATAGATACCATCATCCTTCGACGTACCATCGCCCAACTTACCTATATACATACCAGGTCGTAACCGGATATGCTCCATAGGATCCAGCGTTACCACCTTATCATCCTTATAGATGCCGGCATTTCCCTCAAGGGCTTGGTCGTCTTGTGCTTTATTTACTTGGTTATCCAACTCCATATATAATTATGTATCTCCTCTCCTAAGCTTACTATACCAACTTCTTGCAAAAAGCTCTTCTCCTCTTATGGTGCACCTTCTTAAAGTAATTCCACTGCATCATCACACTGAGATTAGTCTCCAGCTCAGGATTACTCTCAGCATATTTTACTTGGTAGCGATGCATCACTTTGATCAGATCCTCAAAGATCAACGCCGTAATTCCCTTATTTTGATACTCCGGCTTTACCCCAATAAGCAGGAGCTCCACCACCTCAGGCTGCTTCGACTTAAGGGCTTTGAGAATATGGATAAAGCCAGTAGGGAAGAGTCTACCATTAGCCTTCTTTAGTGCCTTCACGATACTTGGCAAAGTAATTCCAAAGCCAATCACCTCATCCTCTTCCGTCACCACCAGATTGATAAAGTCGAGATTAACCATTGGCAGATACTGCTTGATATAATACTCTATCTGATCATCCGTCAGCTCCGTCACGCCATAAAGTGGTGCATAAGCCTCATTGATCAGTTCAAAGATAGCTCGGCCATACCGCATCAAGCTATCACGCTCATCAAACTTAAGGAGCCGCACCCCGTACCTATCCTTGACTATCTGGCAGAGCCGTGCATGCTTCTCCGGCACAATCTTAGGGATATAAATCTTGTACTCCAGCCAGTCGATCTCCTTCTCATATCCACGGCGTGCCAATTGCTTAGGATAGTAGGGGTAATTGTAGATCGTGATCATCGTCCCCATCTGGTCAAAACCTTCCACCAGCATCCCCTCCTTATCCAAGTCAGTAAAACCCATCGGTCCGTGCATCTCATCGCAGCCTCGCTCCCTTGCCCAGGCCTCCACGGTATCAAAGAGCAGGTCCACCACATCATCATCATCGATAAAGTCCACCCAGCCAAAGCGAGCCCTGTTTTGCCCCCACTTCTTATTGGCACGGTGATTGATAATAGCAGCGATCCTCCCCACCACCTCGCCACCTCGCTTCACCATAAATAGGTCAGCTTCAGAAAAGGCAAAAGCTGGGTTACTTTCCCTCGATAGCGACTTCAGTTCATCGCCCACTAAGTCAGGGACATGATTGGGATTATCCTTGTACAGGTCAAGATTAAACTGCACAAACTCCTTCAGCTCACTTTTATCAGTAACGCGGACCAGTGAAAGTCCACGCCCCTCCTTTTCCGACCCAAAGTAGCTTGCTACCCTCCTTGCTTGTTTCTTGATATCAAAAATCATACTCTATCTATTATCAAGGCTTGACTGCAAATATACACATTTTAGCGGAGCCATTAGCTCCAAGCAATTCCGTATAGACTACTTAAGAAGTCGCTCCAACTGAGATACACTCTCGATCCTATACAGCTCTCCACCCCCTTTGGTGATCAAGAATAGAGAAGGCAAGCGGTAGAGGTTATAGAACCCAACCAGCTTAGAGTAGCTACCATCCCGATCCTGAAGATTGATCCAAGGGAGATCCTTCGTAGCACTAATCCAGATATGCGGGTCAGCATCCAAGCCCACCTGCACGATTTGTACCCCACGCGAGGCATACTTACCATATAGTTCTGCAAGAGCGCTATTAAAGTCGGCAGCCCAATTCGCCTGCATCGTCGAGAAAGCTAGTAGCACATCCTGCTTCGCCACAAGTGCAGAGAGCGTCACCTCCTGCCCCTCCTTATTAGGCAGAGTAAAGTCGATATAAGAAGTCTCCTTCACCCCCGCCTCCTTCAGGAGTTCAGTACCATTCCGCTGCTGCTCCGCCACTTTATTTTGCTGCCTTACTACAGCGATAGAGCGAAGCGCGAGGTCATAGAGATGCTTCGTGCGAGGGTTCTCCGGCTGAAAAGTATTGTAAGTATTGGCAATCGCAGCAAATGCCTTAGAGTCGGTCCTATCATAAGGATTAAAGACCAAATTACCATCCACCTGCTGGAAGAGAGCAAAGTAAGCGACTGGCGACTGTGGGTTAGTATAGATATACTTCCGAGCCACCTCCTTGTAGCGATCAAAGATACTATCCCTCTGCGCCACATATAGCTCTTGATTGCCCATCACACTTCCCTCCAGCTTAGAGAGCGCCACATTGGCATCCAAAAGCGCCAGCCACACCTCACGGATTTGCGAAGTAGGCAGATTACCCTCCACAGAGTAGCTAGTAGCGAAGTTTCTAGAGTCTCCATTGATAGTGGTGGTAGAGGGGAGCGTATCCACGGCAAAGGGTATCACCTGCTTTCCAAGCCTAAGGCGGTAAAAGTCTGGATACTTAGGGAGTGGCTCATCAAATTGGTAGCTACCATTGCGCTCCAGCACGATCGAATCGATCATCTCCGCACCCGTCAGACCTTGATACTCAAGGTAGAGAGTCTGCCCCTCCGACTCCGAAATAGTCCCTTGTACTCTAAACTGCTCATCACTCTTGCTACACCCAGCCAAAGCTAGCAGCCCAATACCGAGTGAAAGGAGAAGGAGTATAAAATTATTGTGCTTCATCACTACTATACCATCTATATTTTGTTACGTTCATTCAATTCTTAGGGAAAAGAGCCTTTATCGACTCACTCCAGCCATCGCCACTTACATTAAGTATCACCACCCCAAAGCCTTCAAACAGATTGCGGGGGAATATAAAGAAGTCCTTACCCACAGAGCGGTCACTATAGATAGGCTCACCCAATAGAGTATAAGCACGTAGCATGTACGAGGCTGAGCCCGAGAGGTCATTAACCTTAAGCATCATCTGCTCATCATTGAGAGGCGTTATCTTCAGCCGTGGCTCCACAAGTGTAGGCGCCGTGAGCGTCACATGGCTCACCACAGGATCTATCCAAAGAGAGAGGCCCCCCCCTCGATTATACTTAGTATACGGTTGCCACTCACTGCCCACCCGCCACATCACCGAATTGGCAGTAGGCTCAGAGTGCTTCTGGTGCACCACCGATACACCTTGAGGAATAGAGGCCGTAGAGATAGAGAAGTAAACCACCTGATCAGAGGTCACTTCCAATGGAGAAGACAAACGTAGATAAATCTCCCTGAATGCACCTGGCACTTGCGTCTTCTTCTCCTTCGAGTTCAATACCAAAGACTCCAAAGAGAGCACCTCAGTAGAGAGCCGTGTAGCTCCTCCATTTCCATAGATGGTCACCTGTACCTCGTCCCCAGACTGTGCCTCCCCCGAAAGCATCAAGTAAAGGCCATACAACTTGCTACCAGCTGCCATCCTATAGCTCTCCCCGATCTCCACTACCCCATGGTCGGTGCCCAAAAGCTTAGCCCTATCCATCTGTGGCAGTAGCTCAGTCACACGACTATTGCTCGGTGGAATACGCATATTAGTGAGCCTCTGCGGAGCTTGATCCTCACCTCGCACAGCTCCCCTACCCGCACAAGTAGTCGCCTTAGAACCGGTAGGGTCCAACGCTGCAACTACATTTCTCGCATCTTGATCATTAGATTGCCATACCCGCTGTAGAGAGGCAAAGAAGTCTATTGAACGACGATCGCAGTACGACTCACCTCCCGACAATACCCCAATAATCCGGTGCTGAGTATCGAGGAGCGGAGAGCCAGACGATCCTGCAGCAGTAGTACCAAGATCCCAGAAAGGAATCTTAAGATGCTGCATCTCTCCAAAAGGCAAGTTTCCACCCGAGTAAGTGGTATAGCTAAGGGCCGAAAAAGCAAGATTTATGCGCTTACTATATCCCCAGGGATGGTGGATATTGGCGTGCATCTCCTTTAGATTGGGCGCTACATTCCACCCAGCATAGTACACCTGATAGTCGGCAGGAGGAGCCACATTCAGCTCCATCAAGGCCACATCAGTGGTAGCATCACACCCCAAAAGCTTAGCTCCAGCGACACTCTGCGTCCGCCCCGGCTGAATACTCGAGTCACACATAGGGGTCTGGTAATTAAAGAAGAAGATAGACCGCTCCGCTTCTGCCTCCTTCTCCTTTTGAGTAAGAAGCCCATAATTATAGCTTCTCTCTATCACATGCGCCGCAGTAAGAATCAGCGGACGCCCATTGCCACTAGTGTTATTGACCAGCGAACCAGTGCCCAATGCCCCCGAGCCAGTCACCACCACTACCACACTCCGTGCCACATCTTGATACTCTGGATAGCAGGCCACCTCAGGCGTGCACGAGAACTCCTTAGGCGAACCAGCCTGAGGCATGGCATACCGAAGCAAACCTTCAATAGAACGAACTCCGTGATAGAGCTCCTTTAGATGCAGCCTCGGACGACTTCCCTTGGGCGCCTGAAGCTCTATCACCACATCATCTCCCAAAATAGGTTGAATCGGCAGAGAGCCTCGCTCACTATTATTTTCCCACCCAAAACCTCCAATACCATAGGTAGGATCCAGCGTACTGTATATATATAGGTAGGCATCTCTTGGTAGCTCCCATTGGTCAAAGAAAAAGCCCAAGCTCTTGGCTCCTTGCGAGCGTATGCGATAGCGCCACACCTCAGTACCATCGCTCCACTGAGTGTGCTCACCCTTTTGGATAATATCAAGATCTACCCCCAAGGGTTGGGCAAATAAATAGGCACGAAGCTCAGCCGAGCCTCGCTCCATCTCCCTACGAGCTGAGTCTTGGTCAAATTGAGGCGCCCTAAAGGTAGGCAACTGCAGGAGCTCCGCCGTACGCAAGCCCCCACCCTCAGTAGGCCGCTCTCCACTCCTCGCAATCTGCGCTTGTGAGAGAAGAGTGATGCCTAAAGCCATCACAACTAGTAAGATCAGTTTCCTTAAATTCACTCGATTTTCCTTATTAAGTGGTGGGCATAGCCCATAATTACTCTACAAAAGTACTCAAAAAAGTTCAAATGAATAAGCTATGTGGACCAAGGCACTGGGGGTTCCGGATCAGAAAGGTATGTCGGAGTGGCATTCATCAGAATATCTATAGTAAGGCCCTCCAAGGAGGTCCGATTTATTGTAGCCCCAGCGTCGGTAGCCTAGCCCGAACGACTAGGGCTAACCAATGGTTCCCATATATATTCAACCCCTTGTGACAGAAGAGGGGCAGATAAGTCCACGCTAAAAGCGAGAGGGACAATCACTTTCGGACGAAAAGCTCCTTCGGGTTATAAAAGGCCCCAAAACTGAGTTTGTAACTAAGGGATCAGTAAGTTCGAAACTCCACGATCGCTTAGTTACAAACTCCACGATCGCTTAGTTACAAACTCCACGATCCTTTAGTTACAAACTCGCCAAAGTGGCTCATACAGTTCTGGATTACAGTGCGTTATAGAGGCAATGCAAACCACCTATATCTCGAGTACCTTTGCGCCCCTGATCGGTCAATTGTGTAGGATATCACGCCTAGGGGGGGCACGCAGTTAGCCCCTTAGACCTTTCTAATGCGTAACCCCTGGCTCTCTTGAGAAGAGATCAAGAGTGGTATCACAACTATTTGCTATCTTTGCAGATACTTAAGGTGCTTTTATTTTGGCAAAAGAGTGAGAGTAAAGCAGAATATAAAAGCGTATGAGCCCGAAAGCATGCCGCTGGTGTAGTAGCTACACGAGAGGAAAGTCTGGGCCACAAAGAGCGCCACACTTCCCAACTGGAAGCTATCGTGAGGTAGATGAGCGTAACAGAAAATACCCGCCACTTCTCTCGAGAAGAGGTAAGGGTGAAAAGGTGGGGTAAGAGCCCACCGAGTCTATAGTGATATATGGCTGCAGTACGCATTGTGGGTGGAAAGGTCGCGTATACCAGCGCCTGTAGGGTGGCTCGCCCGATGCTGGGGGGTAGACCGATGGAGCCTAGGGGTGACCCTAGGCCTAGATAGATGGCAAGCAGCCTAAACCCTTTTTTGGGGGGATAGGCGGACAGAACCCGGCTTATTGAGGACTCATACGTTTTTTCTTTTTACTCATTATATATAATAGGAGTATTGGATGAGCAATAAAGAAGAGGATATCAATCAACGGCTAGAAAAGATCCAGGAGGAGCGAAGTAAGCGAGAGTCGAAAAACTCTTTCTTCAGCCGATTGGGGAGGTGGTTTAGCAATGCCTACAGCTTTATCACCAGCGATATGTGGCGCCTATACGATGCCGAGATGACGGGGGTATCGGGATTCTTTGTACGCATCCTTAGGGTGCTCTACATCTCTATCAAGGAGTTTATCGATGGCTCGGTGGCACAAAAGTCATCGGCGCTCACCTATACCACGCTACTGGCATTGGTGCCTACGCTAGCGATTATCCTGAGCGTAGCGGCAGGCTTTGGGATGCAGGCCTCGGTACAGCGGGCTCTTTACGATGCCTTTCCAGCCCACCAGATGGAGCTGACCACTGCTTTTGACTTGGTGGAGTCGTACCTTGCTGAGATCCAAAGTAGTGTGCTGATTATTGTGGGTCTTATCGTATTGATCTACACTGTATTTAGTATGATCCTGACGGTGGAGAGTGTCTTTAATCAGATTTGGCAGATCAAGGTCTCACGCTCTATCAGCAAAAGCTTGATAGGCTACTTTGCCGCCATTGTGATTGTACCAATTTCGCTGATTGCTATCTCTTTCTCCAACATCTTTATCAGCTCCCTTAGCTCTATTGAGCTACTGGGTAGCATCAGTATTGCACCGATTGTCACCACGCTGATGAAGGTGCTTCCCTTCGTGGTGATCATACTGATCCTCACGGCCCTCTATATGCTTCTCCCCAATACTCGGGTGAAGTTTCTCCCCGCCTTTACCTCGGCAGTCTTGGCCGGTGCCGCTTTTCAGCTCTTTCAGATGGTCTACATCTCCGGACAGCTATGGGTCTCTAAGTACAATAGTATCTATGGTAGTATCGCAGCGATTCCACTCTTGATGCTCTTCATGCAATTCTCCTGGACCATCATCCTCTTTGGCGCACAGCTGAGCTATGCGATCCAAAATGTGAAGCAATATGTATTTAGAAGTGAGAGCGAAAGGATAAGCCGACGATTTAGAGACCTTGTGGCTCTGATTATGATGAAGAAGGTGTGCAAGGCTTTTCGGCACGAGGGCTCTTCTTACAGTGCCGACTTGCTAGCGACGGAGACCGACCTCCCAATCGTAATTGTACAAGATACGCTAGATAAATTGGTGGCATGCCGGCTACTGGTGGCGATTGAATCAACAAAATCAAGCAAGCCTATCACTTATGCACCAGCTTCGGAGATCTCCTCAATCACCATTAAAAGAGTGCTTACGGCAATGGATAGGCTCGGCTCTGAAAACTTTAGGATGGATATTTATGATGAGTATGCACAGGAGTGGGAGGCAATACGATTGGCCCGACAGCTACCATTTGATGAGCTTGAGCTACCAGTAGTAGATATAGATAATTCTAAAGCACTGGGGGAGATGAAGTAAATTCTAGGGATGGGATATTTGATATAGTCCTAAAAAATTGCTAACTTCGCAAACCAAATGAATACTCTTCGTATGAAGCCTATTCGGGAGGTAGTAAATGTAGGACATTAAACTAACTATAGTATACATATGGCAGTATTAGAAAAGATTAGAAGCAAGGCTGTAATCCTAGTGATAGCCATCGGCTTGGGTCTCTTTGCCTTTATCTTTGGAGATGTAGGCAATTGGTTTTCATCGCTCTATCGCGACAGCGAAATGGACGCCTTCATCGTTAATGGGAATAAGGTAAAGATCCAAGACTATGAGCAGGCAGTAAGCCAAACAATGGAGCAGTACAAGCAGATGAACCGCAACCTAAGCGAGGCGGAAACACAGCAAGTACGCAATATGGTGTATCAGACAATGGTGAGTAAGCAGATTCTCTCCGAGGAGGCTGATAAAATTGGTCTTACAGTGACTCCGGCAGAGACTTTCGACCTGGTACAGGGAGATAACCTCTCTCCAATGATCCTACAAAGCGGTCTATTTACCAATCCAGAGACAGGGCTATTTGATAGAGCAGCACTCCTCAACTTCCTGAAGCAGATCAAGGGGAAGGGCGCTACACCACAAGAGCAAGCTCTGATAGATCAGTACAAGGCGATATGGGTACAGCTAGAGGATGATATCCGCTCCAATAAGCTGGGCGAGAAATACACCAGCCTAATCTCAGGTGCTGTGGTAACCAATAAGCTAGAGGAAGCCTACTACACTAAGGCCAATAGCGTTGCTACCGACCTAGCCTATGTACAGCAGAATGTAGCTCAAGCTCCAGACGCAGATGTGCAGGTCACTGATGCCGACATCAAGGCTTACTACGACTCGCACAAAGAGCTATTCGCCACACAAAATGGCGGCGCCGACCTAGATGTCATCTACGCTACTATCACCCCATCAGCGAGTGATGTCGAAACAGCCAAAAATGATATCGCAGAGGCGGAGAAGGAGCTAAAGGCAGGTGAAAACCCAGCCAACGTATTGGAGGACTACTCCGATGTGAAGTATGTAGACTACTACCTTCCTATCGCAGAATTCAATAACCCTATCTTCCCAGCCGACTTCGCAGCGTTTGTAGAATCAGCGCCAGTGGGAGAAGTATCTCAGATTTACGACCTAGGGCAATCGGTAAGTGTCGCAAAGCTATTGGATAAGAAGGTTTCGCCAGAGATGCTTAGAGTAAGCCACATTATGCTTGCACCAGCAGAAGCTGGACAGTCTACAGTAGATAGCCTTCTAGCCGTAGTCAAGGCCGATCCAAGCCAGTTTGCCACTCTCGCCGCTAAGTATTCTATTGACACCAATACCAAGGAGAATGGTGGAGAAATTACTTGGCTCAACGAAGCTACTGCCACTCAGTACCTAGGCGCAGACTTTAGCGATGCCATCTACAGAGCAGCAGTAGGCGTGCCCTTTGCTTTCAAGTCACAGTATGGAGAGCACATCGTGCTTGTCAATGAGGCAAAGGCAAATGTAGCAAAATACAAGGTAGCCTTTGCTCAGCGCAACATCGTAGCTAGCAATGAGACACAGACGGCTCTCTACAATGATATCAGTAGCTTTATTGCCCAGAATATGGGTGGCAAAATCGACTCTCTTGCCCTCAATAAGGGGTATCAAGTACTACCTCATATCAAGGTGAGTGCCGACCAGCCAATGCTCACCCAAGGGATAGAGAATAGCCGTTCGCTTATTCGTTGGGCAATGTCGGCCAAACCAGGAGAAGTGAGCGATATCACTGAGTGTGGAGACAAGTGGGTATTTGTACGCCTCAACTCTTCATTTACCGACAAGGTGATTCCACTAGCAATGGTGAAGGATCAAGTAAGAGATATTGTACGTGATGAAAAGAAAGTAGATGCTATGTACGCAAAGCTTACCGAAGCTAAGTACAGTAGCCTAGAGGCCTTTGCAGAACAGCTACACAGCCAGGTAGACACCCTAAGCGCAGTGAAATTTAATACTGCACGCTTGGCAGGTATCGGCTATGAGCCAGCGATCAACGCAGCAGCAGCCTATGCTCCTGTAGAGACGCTACAGCCACTCAAGGGTGTACGGAGTGTTTACCTCGTGAAAGCACTCAATCGCACCGAGGATTCTACCACCGATGCAGATACAAAGATGCAGCTCGATGCAGAGCGCAAGGGCATTATCCGCTCTCAGGCACTCACTTACATTATCCAAAAGTCCGATATTAAGGACCGCAGATACAAGTTCCAGTAATTAGTAAACCAACTTCTATACATATTGAGGCTCCCTAGACCATCATAGGTCTAGGGAGCCTTAGTTACTAATAGGAGCGACAGGAGGAAAAGGCAAGCCCTCAATCTCGCAAGATGATAAGAGATTGCCATAGACTCCGACCGATAATACCCTGGGGCCGCTATTTCTAATTTGATTGCGCCCTTACAATCCACTGGCGATCAACAC
>USJF01000005.1 GCA_900554935.1 uncultured Porphyromonas sp. | reverse complement strand
GATGACCTCACCGGGGCGCACCTTGTAATTGGATTTCACCGCCCTATCGCCTACAAAGATAGCTCCCGCTTCAGCCGCCTGCTGAATACGATGGCGACTTACCTTGGGCATACGATCCACTAAGAAGCGATCGATGCGTAGGGGTGTTTGCCCTTTATCTACCACACAAGAGAAGTGCTCGTAGAGCTGCTCCTCTAGGGCTGGCTCCTCGTCTTCGAGTAGCTCCTCCTCCTCTCTCTCTTCGTAATCCAGATACTTGTCTGTCGCCATTATCCTTGCTTAAAACCAGTTTTCGCCAGACGGCTCCTCCAATGGAGCGTCGGGGAGAAGGTCGGGCGAACTATTCTGTAGGCTATCTAGCAGTGCCGACTCATACGCATCTGCCGAGGAGACCTCCATAATCAGGTGCGTATCGTAGGGCACACGGTCACCTGCATTGAGGTATTTGCCTGTGTTATCCTTGAGGTGAAGCACCAGTAGGTGGTGTGGCCCAGGCACGTACTCGATGGTAACGTACTTAAATCCAGCTCCTTTCAGCATCATCTCCACAGAGCGCTCCGAGAGCTCTTCAAACTGTGGAATCTTGATGCTTTTGACATTCATCGTATTGACCGTCACAAAGATGGTGCGGTGTGGCTTGATGCGAGAGCCTGCTTTGGGCGTGGTATCGAGGATAATCCCTGGGATTTGCCCCTCAACGTAGACCGAGTCGACCACCTCCATATTGAGGTGCGCATGGTCTAGTACTTCAGCTGCTTCCTCTTGTGAGAGGCCTACTATATCTGGCGTTTCAATCGCCTTACCATGTCGGGTGTAGAGATTAAGGAAGAGCATTGCTCCCCATAGAAATAATAATCCTGCTGCAGCAATAAGTCCAATATGTATCAAAAACCTAAGCCACCAAGGCTGCTTATTGCTCCATGGTAGTTTTAGCTCCCTGTCTTCGGTTTCTTTATTACTCATTTTGCTATATGATAGTTGCTAAAGGGTAGTACTTACGGGCCGCCATAAGCTCTGTATGGTGATGCCACATCGTCAATCATCACTCAAAATTACCACAATTCCACGATAGTAGCAAAGATGCACCTTGATACTCCCCGATTCTGCCCATGAGAAATCCCGATTGTGAATGTTGTACGGTGCAAATCTTTATTACAATGGCTTAGGATATTCTTTTCACTGGACATATCCACACGCCTTGCAAGCGATCTGATCGCCTTCGTGCAATTGCTCCAATTGTGGGATAGACTGTAGTGGCGCTGATTTGTGGTGTATATTGTATGACCCCGTATGGTATGCGGGCGACGGTCGAGTTTGTAACTAAGCATTTACGGAGTTTGTAACTCACTGATGACTGAGTTACAAACTGGCTGATGGATGAGTTACAAACTCGCCGGTGACTGAGTTATTAACTCACTCATCATCTTCCTTAACCTATTGGAGAATGTCGTGCAAAGCCTATGGAATCGACTATTAGTGGAAACTGTTATGAATTATTTTGTGTACCTTTGGGCGGGGAGGGGTGCGGACGATCAAATGCTATACAAATTCTCTTTTATGGACCATCCAACTCCTTTGATCTCTTTTTTATTGCCTGCTTATAAATCTCAATGGATAGCACAGTCTCTTGAGAGTATTTTGGGCCAAACTTATACCAATATAGAGTTGGTGATAGTAAATGACTCTTCGCCAGAGGATATCAAGGCCATCGTTGGGGGGTACTCTGATTCTCGAATTCGGTACTACGAGAATGCCGAAAATATAGGTGGAAAGAGCCTAGTAAAGCAGTGGGAGAAGTGTATTTCGTATGCCCGTGGTGAATACCTTGTGCTGGCGGGTGATGATGATGTGTACTATCCACGATTTGCTGAGGCGTGTATGGATCTGGTGGGGAAGTATCCGTTTGTGGATATTGTAAGGGCTAGAGTGGAGCAAATTGATGAAAAGGGCGAAGTCATAGGGATTGACCATAGTTTTCCTGAATTGATTAGCCAGCTTGAGTATGCCTATAATTATAGGTGTGGCGATGCATTTATCTGTATTGGCAATTTTTTATTTAGGACGTCGGTATTGAGGAGGGTGGGGATTATTGATTTTCCCAATGCCTTGGGCTCGGATATCTCTACGTCGATAGATTTGGCAAAGAATGGGATGGCCAATAGCAGTGAGATGCTATTTTCCTTCAGACTTTCCTCTCAAAATCTATCTGGCTCTGGGAGTGCCCCTGAGCTGAGGCTCTCAGCACTTCGACAGTTCTATGATTGGATCAAGAAGTACCATTTTAAGCCTTCAATAGATGGTGCTCCACACAATAATCGCTATACTGCCTTTTATCAGGGCCAATTAACTGGGGAGCATTGGGATGAAAAGTACTACTATGATTGTTACTGCCAAGTGGTATCGCACCTTTCACTCTGCCAATTCTTTACTCTAGGAGAGTTGCGGAAGTTTCCATTCTTTATTCAGCTTGCCTATTTCTTTAGGCTGATTAAGCAACGGCTATAGACTATTTTATTCGTTTGTCTAAACATTTGTGGAGGGATGGATGTTACTGGTAATAGAGAAGGAGAAGAGTTTTCTCCGAAGGATGGAAGTTATTATTTATTCACCCCGTCACGATGCTCTCTCTATAGGGGCGTGTGATGGATTAAGATTTACAAATAGATATGTTTACATTAGTAGGAAAGAAGGCACCTGATTTTAGTGCAACGGCTGTGAAGGGTTGCCAGTTTATCGAGAACTTTACCCTGTCGCAATTTGAGGGAAAGAAGTATGTAGTACTTTTCTTTTACCCTATGGACTTTACCTTTGTATGCCCTACTGAGCTTCACGCATTCCAAGCTAAGCTTGCTGAGTTTGAGAAGCGTGGTGTGCAGCTGATTGGCTGTTCTGTAGATAGCCAATTCTCGCACTTTGCTTGGCTTTCGCAGGATCGTAAGGAAGGTGGAATCAAGGGTGTGGAGTATCCTATCATTGCGGACTTCTCGAAGGTGATCTCTCAGAACTTTGGCGTGCTAGCCGGTGAGGAGGATTATGATGAGGAGGGCAATTTGATTTTTGAGGGTAACCCTGTGGCTTACCGTGGTCTATTCCTGATCGATAAGAAGGGTATTGTGCGTCATATGCTTGTGAATGACCTGCCACTCGGCCGCAATGTGGATGAGGTGCTCCGTATGGTGGATGCCCTCCAGCACTATGAGGAGTATGGTGAGGTATGTCCTGCCAATTGGAATGATGGCCAGGAGGCAATCAAGGAGAGTCACGATAGCGTAGCTAATTATCTAGCACACCACTAATCGGCTCTCTATAAAGTAGGTAAAATAATATCGGGCAAGTCCTTTAAGCTAAAAGGGCTTGCCCGATATCTTTTAATTGTGGAACCAATTAATGGCCTAGGAGTTTCTGTACATCCTCTTCGGTGCCATCATTGGGCGCTGGGGTTAGCTGAAGTATGTGGCAGAGGAGAGGGTAGATGGCTACGTTGGGCACTTGGCTTACTTTTTTGCCTTTGGCAAATGAAGGGCCAACGCCAAAGAGGATGGCTTGCATCTCGGGTAGTGTGTTGTCGAAGCCATGACCGGCAGGGAGCTTGAGCTCTGGCTTTTCTCTGAAGAAGATATAGCCACCTAGTTCGGGCATCACTACGATATCACCAAGTCTATCCCCTTCGCTATAGTGGAAGCGTGCGGGCACATCGGCTCTTCGGTAGGCGGTGACGTGTGGTACTTTTTCTAATACCTTCATCGCTTCATCGATATACTCTGGGTGCTTGGTATAGAGTAGGGTGGGGGTACCATCTACGATGTACCTAAAGCTATCGGCAGGGAGATAATCCATAAGGTTGACGATTTTATCGGGCTCGTAATCTTTCATGCCGTGGTCGGAGACGATGATGAAGTCTACTTGCGAAGCGATAGGAAGTTTGGCTAGCTCGCTCCTGAAGTAGCCTACCACGCTATCAACGGTGGAGACCATAGCCTTGAGCTGGTCGCTCCCTGTACCATAAGTATGGCCTGTGTGATCGGGCTCTTGGATGTACCAGGTGATGAGGCGAGGACGCTCTTCGATTGGCTTTTGTAGCCAAGCGATGACGGAGTCGGCACGAGCTGTAAAGGAGGTCTCGGCGTCGTACTTTTTCCAATAACTAGGGCGCATGTTTTGCACAGCGGTCTCTGAGCCTACCCAGAAGTAGGAGCCAGCTTTTATCCCTTGTTTTTCTGCAGTATTCCAGATGGGCTCTCCGCCATAAAAGGCGGGGTTGTATACGCGAGCGCTATCTCCGAGTTTGTAATAGTCATTGAGCTCATCGACCCAAAAACGATTGTTGACAATCCCATGGTGCTCGGGGTAAAGCCCTGTGGCCATACTATAGTGGTTGGGAAAGGTATTGCTGGGGTAGGAGGGCTGTAGGGAGCCGGACACCCCTTCCGCTGCAATGGCATCGAGATTGGGGGTGGAGAGCTCATCTAGGTACATATACCTAAAGCCGTCGAGTGAGAGGATCACTGCGTATCGCTCTTGTGCTTCTGCTTTTTGAGACTGTTTGTACAGTGTCACTCCTACGAAGATACCCGCAAGGGTGAGAAGTAGGAGGGCTAGGAATGTTGTTTTACGTCGTGTCATATTTTATGTCGATCTATTGAGTATTGATTACGTTGGGCAAAGTTACTAAATACCTTTGAGGTAGATTGGGCATTTATAACTAACTTTGTGGAGTATGTAGAGAATAATGGAGCAGCAAGTAATTATAGGTATTGACCCGGGTACCATTGTGATGGGCTACGGGGTACTGCGGATAGCGGGTAATAAACCGACTCTCGAGGCGATGGGAATCCTTCGTCTGGATCGCTATAAGTCGCACTACGATCGCCTTCTGAAGATTCAAGAGGCGGTCGAGGCTTTGATCTCACGGTATGCTCCTACGGCGATGGCTCTGGAGGCGCCTTTCTATGGTGTTAATGTGCAGACGACTTTGAAACTTGGACGTGCACAGGGGGCGGCAATGGTGGCGGCTCTTAAGGCGGGTGTCGCTGTTACGGAATATGCACCTAGTACTATAAAGCGTATGGTGACGGGAAAGGGAAATGCCAGCAAGGAGCAGGTGGCTGCTCTACTTCAATATATGCTGAAGATACCGGAGGAGGCAATGATGGAGAAGAATGATGCAACGGATGCGGTGGCGGTGGCACTGACTCATCATCTGCAGCAACTGCGTCCGCATAAGAGCTCTAGCAGTAGCTCTTGGAGCGAATATATTAAGCGAAATCCGGATAAGGTGAAAAAATAAGTCCGATTTTTTGGTCAAATAGATATTTTGTATTACCTTTGCATTCGCAAGCGAGAGGTAACAACCTTTCAAGGACAAATGACTTCGTAGCTCAGTTGGTAGAGCAATTGACTCTTAATCAATGGGTCGAGGGTTCGAGCCCCTCCGAGGTCACAGGCGTGGTGAAGTGCTAGCACTTTACCACGCTTTCCTTTTATCCACCCCCTAGTGTGGCTATTCTATCTTACCTATGGTATTATGAGTGTGACCCATCCTTGAAAACATAAGGTTTATTGGTCAAAGCAATAGTTTCAGTACCTCGGTACTCCAGTACTAAGATGCTAAAACCGCAGTGCCATTGTATTGGTACTAATGTTTTTGGAACATGTCGTGTGAGGGAGGGATATAAAAAAACATCGCTCCTACTCGAGTAGGAGCGATGTAGCCTTTATGTGTTGGCAGGATAAATGGGTATCAATTATTGGCACCCTTCACTGCACTATAGAATATCTTTAGTGCATCTGCCTCTCTTAGTCTCTGCTTAACGTCAGTTACAAGACCCATCTTAGTGTCTTTGTCAATCTTAAGGATAGTAGTCATATAAGGGGCATCTGCCTCTGACATAGACGACTTCTCCTGTGCAATATAGTCAAAGATCTCAGCTGTAGTCGCGAACTTATCGTTTAGTTGAATTGTAGCCTCAGTACCATACTTATCTTGGTACATCTGAAGTGGCTGACCCATATAGATATAAGTAGCTAGTGACTTCTTCTCCATCTTCGTTAGTTCTGTAGCATGGGGAAGTGAAACCTGTACCATCATAGTCACTTCACGCATTGAGGTTACCATCATAATGAAGAATAGGAAAGCGAAAATCAAGTCGGGAAGCGACATGGTATTCAGCTCTGGTACTTCACGGGTGCCACCTTTCGTAAATCTGCTCATAATGTGTACTCGTTACTTATTTTTCTTACCGTACTCTTTTGGGTTAGCCTCAGATATTTTCTGAGGATACATATCTACCATTACCTCTTGTTGTGCTGTTGAAGCATCCTCCAGTGATACACCAAAGAACCTCCTGCACATCATATCTCTCACTTCCATATAAGCTTTGGTAAGCTCATTTTGTACTGAGATATAGTCACTATACTTAGTGTCCACATCGTTAGTCAGTGAGATAACGTGGTTCTTAGTTACTTTCTGTGCACCAACCAAGGCAAATGTCTCCACTGTACGCTCTGCAAGGTCGGCACGATCATTCTCATTGAGAACGAACTCCTTTACCTTCTCGCGTAGTCCGTCAAGATCCACCACCTCGCCATTGGCAAGGATCTGTCCGCGAGTATTAACCAATACTCGGAGCATATTTCGGCGGTTAACGTCAATGGCCACATCTTGTTGATCTGGTGGCACAGATGGTGGTAATTGTCTTGCCAAACCACTATCTGATCCCATAGATGTAGTTAGTAGGAAGAAGAGTAGCATGATAAAAGAGATATCGGCGGTTGAAGACCCATTGATACCGGGTACTTTTTTCTTTCCACGTGCCATTTTAAATCCTTTCTTTTAAGTGTTACTTCTTACTTCTTTGAGCTTAGAGCCCCTTTAATAGCAAATACTACAAGTGCAATGATATTGATGCCAAGCACTACGTAAATGCTATATAGCCACATATCTGCAAACTTGAGATAAAAGTCTGTATTGTATTTTTGGAAATCTGAACTCAGTGATACAGGATTAGTAGAGCCTATGGCATACGTAATCACTAGTAGCACAACAATTGCGATAAATGATACAAGACCTGTGAGTGAGGCACGACGCCTCTTAGGGTCTTTGAGGTTGCTAGCAAATCCCACAATAGCAAATCCTATCATCGCTAGGAGCGTAACGCCCAGTGCGCAGTACATTAGATAGAATATTGCATTAGTAAACTTTGGCTCTGGCTTTACAGCATTAGGGTCAATGTACCCTCCTGCAAAGAAAGCGATAGTTACTATTATAGTAAGGATGGCTAGAGCAAGTAGCGAAAAGCTAGAAATCTTTCTGATTTTACTTACTGCCATAATGTTTCCTTTCTTTTGTGATTATTTGCGTGCAAACTTCTCCTGGTGAGCTACGATAGTATCTACAAGTGTGATAGAGCTATCCTCCATCTTGTTGAGTACACCCTCGTACTTAGATAGGATATAGTTGTAGAAGATCTGAAGGATCATAGCAACGATCAGACCGAAGATAGTGGTGATAAGAGCCACCTTCATACCTCCTGCTACTACTGTAGGAGAGATGTCACCTACTTGCTCGATCTTATCAAAAGCGGTCACCATACCGATCACGGTACCCAAGAATCCTAGTGATGGAGCAGTAGCGATAAATAGAGTGATCCAAGACATGTTCTTCTCAAGTAGACCAGCCTGTACACCACCATAAGCAGTGATTGAGCGCTCTACAGCCTCAATGCCTTGATCAATACGACTGATAGCTTGGAAAGTTACTGAAGCTACAGGGCCTCTAGTATCACGTGCTAGCTCAAGAGCGCCATTGATATCATTTGCTTGAAGCTTTGCGTCAATCTCGTCTAGGAACTTCTCGTTATTAACATCTGCTAGGTTGAGGTAGATAATTCTCTCAAGGCAGAATGCTAGACCAAGGATAAGTACGATAGCGATAGCAGCCATAAACTCTGCACCACCCTCGATAAACTTAGTCTTAAGTGCTTGGTGAAAGCCACCCTCGTCTGCAACTGGGATATCCTCAGCAACCACTTCCTCTACAGGATCAGCTACTTCGGCAGGAGCTGCTACCTCTTCTGTAGTCACCTCAGAGTCGGAAGCCTGTGCCTCGTCTTGTGCAAAGACTGCGTTTGCTGCGCCAAAAGACAGCAATCCAAACAGTGCGATACTTGCTAGAAATTTTTTCATTGTAAGTTCTCTTTTTAAGTTTAGTGATAAATTACTTTCTTATTCATATTACATTAATGCGGAGAGGGAGGGATTCGAACCCTCGATACGCTTTAGGCGTATACACGCTTTCCAGGCGTGCCTCTTCAACCACTCGAGCATCTCTCCAATTTACTTCGGACAGGCCGTTGTCCAATTCCTCTACAAATCTAATCTATTTCTTTGTATCTACCCACTTTTGGGGCGGTTTTTTGCTGTTTATTTGATTTTAATCACACTTCCTATCCACCTTTAGCTCTCATAACTCGTTGATAATATATGAATTATTGTGCCAGGTTATTTAGATGTGCAAGTTATATATTTTTTTTGAATTAGCCAATAGATGTTGCCTCACAGCCTCTTCCGGTAGCTGGTATACCTCTTGTAGCTTATCCACCACTTGCAGAAGGAAGGCGGGCTCATTTCGCTTGCCTCTATAGGGTACTGGTGCTAAGAACGGGGCATCGGTCTCTACCACCACCCTTTCAATTGGAAAGCAATTGAGATACAAGAAGAGCGTATTATTCTTAAAGGTGAGAGACCCATTAACCCCTACCATAAAGTTGGGGAGCTCATCTCTTACTCGCTCTAGTTGTCGTTTGTCCCCACCAAAGGAGTGGACAACGCCTTGGAGTCCTTTAGATTGATAGGTGGCAAGAAGGTCAATGGTCTCCTCTTCTGCATCTCTGCTGTGGATACTCACTGGAAGATGATACTCTACTGCCCAATCCAATTGGCGTCTAAAGGCTTCAGTCATCTCCTTTTGATACTCCATACTCCAGTGGTAGTCGAGTCCTATCTCACCAATAGCAATAAAGGATTCACTTGACGAAGCCAACTTCTCTTCCACAAAGCGTAGTTCACTCTTCCATCGCTCATCAATGTTCGTAGGATGTAAGCCGATCATTGGACGGCAATAGTCGGGGTATCGCTCAGCAAGTGCCATCATCAATGGATAGCTCTCACTGTCAATGTTGGGCAAAAGTGCCAGGGTTACCCCTGCCGCCTTACTCCTCGCTATCACTTCATTCAAATCCTTAGAAAAGTCGAGCCGTGGCGACTCGTCCTGATAGTATAGATGAGTGTGCGTGTCAATGATTGGGATCATCACACCTCCCTTTTAACTAAGTTGAGAAATAGCTGACGAAGAGGCTCAATATGCTCCTTCCCTACTGATAGCTGGTCGAGTATTCTAGTCGCTTCTTGGCTTTGTCGCTCCACCTCCTCAAGGGCCGCTTCGCGAATCCCAAGGTTGCTGTATAGCTGAGTCATCCGAGCAATCTTTTGCTCATCCTCCTTCAGGTCAAGGGCGGCAAGTACCTCCTTGCTATCCTTGGCATAAGCCGATAGAAGTAGCCAAGTACGTTTGCCCTCAAGAATATCGCCACCTTGCACCTTGCCAAATCCCGGCTTGCTATAGATGTCTAGGTAATCATCCTTGATCTGAAAGGCTAGTCCCATCTTTTCGATCGCCTCCCAAAGCAACTCCCTGTCGCCCTCAGGGGCATCAGCGAGATAAGCCCCTAGAGAAGCTGCACCACAAAATAGGTAAGAGGTCTTGAGCCGTATCATCCCGAGGTAGTTACTCATACTCATCTCGCTGAGAGGTAATTGCTCAAAGTCCATATCATACTGCTGTCCTTCGCAAACCGCACTCCCCATACCATTGAAGATCTCAAGGGCATGAGGTAGCTTATCAGGCGAAAGCTGTGCTAGATGCTTGTAGGCCTCTATTAGCATACCGTCGCCCGAAAGGATAGCAGTATTGGTGCCCCATTTCTTATAAACCGATGGCTTTCCCCGCCGTATTGGAGCATCATCCATCACATCATCGTGGAGGAGCGTAAAATTGTGAAATAATTCAATTGCCCGCATAGCAGGTGCTACAGCCTCCACCTCTCCATTGGGCTTATAAGCTTGGTAGGAAAGTAGCAACACCAGTGGCCTAATCCGCTTTCCTCCTAAGTCCATAATATAGGCCATAGGATCATAAAGGTTTTTCAGCTCCTTATTCTCCAGACCCAAGTGGCTCATCACCTCCTGGACGATCTCTAGACCTTTTATCTCTTTATTCATATATATAAGGTATACTAAATTATGCTTCGGGCTTCGCCTTTTTACTAGCAAGTAATAGGAAGCTAAATAAAGCAGCGTACATCACCACTGTCAGTACATGGCTCCATGGGCTAGCTTGCCATGCTTTTAGCATCAATTCGGCACCTGCTAGCTTCAGGATCGCACTCACCACACCCATCAATGCACCTCCTGCGATAAAGCCAGATGCGAGTAGAGTGCCCTTGTCTTGGCGAGCCTTATTGAGTTGCTCATTTTTCGTCCTGCTACCTAGATACCAGCTAATAAATCCACCTGCCAATAGAGGTAGGTTAAGGTGTAAGGGGATAAACATACCAAGTGCGAAAGGTAGTGCAGGCACCTTGGCAAAAGTGAGGATCAGAGCCAAAGCTGCACCGATGCCATAGAGTAACCACTTCGCTCCAGAGCCAGTCATTAGTGGCTCAATGAGTGCCGCCATTGCATTGGCTTGTGGCGCTTGAAGAGCGTGATCTCCAGAGAAGCCATAGGCCTTTTCGAGAAGAATTACCACACCACAAACGGTAGCTGCAGAGACAAGAGTGCCGAGAAACTTCCAGCTCTGTTGAACCTTTGGCGTTGTTCCCAGCCAGTACCCAATCTTAAGGTCAGTAATAAAGCCACCCGCCATAGAGAGGGCAGTACAAACCACCACCCCGATTACTAGTGCCGAAACCATACCACTAGGTCCTTCCATACCTACCGCTACTAGCACTACGCTCGCTACGATAAGGGTCATCAGCGTCATGCCAGATACTGGGTTGGAGCCAACAATAGCGATTGCATTTGCTGCCACCGTTGTGAATAGGAAGGCGATTAGAGTCACTAATATCAGAGCAATGACTGCCCAAAGGAGATCCCCTTGTACTACCCCGAAGTAAAAGAAGATACCGATGCAAACAAGTGCCAATAGGATGCCCCAAACCACCATCTTCATAGAGATGTCACGATCGGTACGTGGGAGGCTGGCCTCCTCGTTATTGCCCTTTTGCTTTAGCTCTCTTCTTGCTAGGCCTACAGCACTAGAGATAATCTTACGATTATTGTAGATACTAATGAGACCTGCCATAGCAATACCTCCGATACCGATATTCCGCCCGTAGTGGAAAAATATATCCGTGGCACTCATCTCGCCGATTGACTGTGTGATGCTGGGGTCTCCAAAGGTGATGATATCACCGCCCCATATCAAGTTCATCAAAGGCACGATCACCCACCATACAAGTGCCGAGCCAGCACATATAATAGTAGCATACTTTAGCCCGATGATATAGCCAAGCCCCATCACCGCAGCTCCAGTATTGATGTTGAATTCTAGTTTTGCCTTACTGGCAATGGTTTGTCCAAAGGAGAGTACCTTAGAGCTAAATACCTCATGCCATGTCCCAAAGGTAGAGACGGCAAAGTCGTAAAGACCACCGATCAGGCCGGAGAGAAGCAATGGCTTAGCCTGTGCACCTCCCTTTTCGCTACTCAGTAGCACCTGAGTAGTGGCGGTAGCCTCTGGAAATGGGTATTGGCCGTGCATATCCTTCACGAAGTACTTCCTAAAAGGAATCAACATCAGTATCCCTAATACACCACCGAGGAGCGAGCTAATGAATATCTCAAGGAAATTAACCGTCATCTCAGGATACTTTGCCTTGAGGATATAGATGGCAGGGATGGTAAAGATAGCTCCAGCCACTACTACACCACTAGAGGCTCCAATACTCTGAATCATCACATTTTCCAGAAGAGCTCCCTTGCGCTTCGTCGCTGTGGTTAGCCCGGCAGCGATGATGGCAATAGGGATGGCCGCTTCAAACACCTGCCCCACCTTAAGTCCGAGATAGGCTGTCGCTGCACTAAATATCACGGCCATAATCAATCCCCAGCCGACACTGTATGCAGTTGCTTGCTTAGGATTTTGCTCAGGTCCTACCACAGGGTGGTAGCTCTCTCCTTGCTTCAGTGGGCGATACGCATTCTCGGGTAGTTCGCCTCTTCTAGTCTGTTTGTTTTCCATGGTATATTATATTATCCTCTGGTTTATATCTCGATTCCGAGTGTTCTCTGCGCCAATTCTATCTCTTCGGGGTCGCCAATATGCTTTCCTTCCACGTCCGACAGCTTAATGCAGTGATGCCACTTCTGTCGGGGCGAGATTTGGCAGCCTATCAGCTTCATCACGATGTTTCGTGGTACCGTATCATTGCCTACATCATTGGTGAGGTTGGTCCCTACGCCAAAGGTGGCAGGAATCCGAGATTGGCAGTACTGCTTTATTTCTACCGCCTTAGGGATGGTAAGGCTATCGCTAAAGACTATGTACTTCAGCATAGGATTGATCTTCAGCTCTTCGTACCTCTTAATGGCTTTCTCCACAAAAGCATAGGGGTCACCACTATCGTGACGCATAGAGGTGAAGAGCATTGCATGTTTTTTGCTAAAGTTCTGCATAAAGACATCGGTGGTATAGGTATCGGTGAGCACCGTGCCTAGGTCGCCATCATAGACATTGATCCAATCCTCCATCGCCATATAATTGGCCATCTTGTAGCCATAGATAGCACCGTGAAACTGAACCCACTCGTGTGGATGCGTCCCAGTGACCCTTAAGTGATGCTTCATGGCGTAGTAGACATTACTCGTGCCATACAGACTTTCGCCAGCGTACTCCTTGAGAAGTTGCGTCACCGTATCCTCTACTTCGGCACTAAACCGGCGTCGCATACCGAATAGCGATACTTGTAGCTGGTGCTCCTTCATGATCTGGGCCTTCTCTATGGTCACCTTCCGCACATGCTCTAGGTCGGGCTCCTGCCCAGTTACGATATAATATAGCTCGGAGACAATCGCTAGGATGGGGGTTTCCCACATAGTGATCCTGTAGAGCAATCCTTCTGCGGTGATATGGAGGTGTCCCATCTCATCTTGGTGTACCTCTACCTCCTTTGGGTCAAACTGGTAGCCCCGCAGGTAGTCAATATAAAATGGCGGAATGTAGGGGCATTCACGATTGAGGAAATCGGCCTCTTCATCTGTTAGGCGAAGCGAAGTCATCTTTTGGATCTGCTCCTCCACTTTGCTCGCAAATCCCTTGGGGTAAATGGTATTTGCCCTATCTACAAAGGCAAACTTGCCTCTGGCTCTTGGAAAAAGCTTAGCATAGGCGTAGCTGGTGCTAAACTTATATAGGTCTGTATCTAGGATACTTCGGATAATACCTGCTTGGTCTTCCATATTAATATATCCCTTTTCCCCCTTCTATTTTAGTTTTGATTATGGACAAATTTAGCATTTTATGCGGAGCTATCCAAACATGTGATGGATACCAGGTAATTATTGGCCGATAAGGATGGCTTTCGCTTCCCTTTTGTAGGGTGGTATAGATTTCTGAGTCATCTATTGGTGAGCAGTGGTGCATAAGGGTGTGTTGGGAATAAGGTGCGTGGCGAGTTTGTAACTCAGCCATCAGCGAGTTTGTAACTCGGCGATGGCTAAGTTTGTAACTCAGCAATTGCTAAGTTTGTAACTCGCTAGATGCTTAGTTGAGGCAATTGCCCGAAGGACCTTGGTATGGGGCTGTGTCAATAAGTACATCGCCTCAATTTCGTTTGAAGGTACCTAGAGCTTACCCTTGTTGATTATGCCGATGGTTATTTGAGGAGGGCGGGGGCGGCTTTGTCTTTGTCTGAGATGATGAGTTGGTTGAGGGGGAGGTACTTTTGGAGCTCTGTGATGAGCTGTGGGTGTTGGTAGTTGAATGCCCGCTCGTGGGTGGGCGAGTAGGGGGCATCGACTTTGTATAGTACTCGGCTATTATCCTCTAGTGCCAAAAATCCGTGTGCATATATCTTGGGGATATAGAGGGCTAGGCCACCCTCTGGGGTGAGCTCTACGCCATAGACTTCTCCAAATGTAGGCGAAGTGGGGTCTATGTCCATAGCGAAGTCAATGATGCGACCCGATACACAGCGTACCAACTTAGCTTGGGCCATGGGGGCTGCTTGGGTATGCATACCACGGAATACTCCACGGTGTGAGCAGCTCATATTATCTTGGATAAAGTGGGGGTGGTCGGTGAGTTGCTCCGTGAGCTCGGCCTCTTTGAAGACTTCCATAAAGTATCCTCGCTCGTCGTCGTATCTTTTGGTCCCTACCAATTGTAGTCCTGATAGTGTCAGTTGTTTTATTTCCATTGTCTTATTATGATATAAAGGTTATTCTGGATCTTTCCAGTCTCCGTGGGCCTTGATCAGTTCAATTAATTCCTTGACGGCCTCTTCTTGAGGGATATTTCTCTTGAGGCGCTCCTTAGCCTTGTAGAGGTCGACCTTGCCTGGTGCACTTCCTACGTAGCCGTAGTCGGCATCGGCCATTTCGCCAGGGCCATTGACGATGCAGCCCATCACTCCGATCTTGAGTCCTCGCAGGTGTTTAGTGGCGTCTTTGATCTTGGCGACGGTGCTTTGGAGGTCAAATAGAGTACGCCCGCAACTTGGGCAAGAGATATAGTCGGTGCGTGAGATCCGACGTCGAGAAGCCTGAAGTAGGCCAAAGGCGATACTACAGAGGGAGAGGGCATCGCTCTCGTGGCCGCGTAGGTATAGACCACTTAACTGTCCTCTCATCAGTGCCCCGCCGAGTTGGAAGCCTAGCCATGTGGGTAGCTCCTCAAGGGAGTGGCGGGTGCAATCTATCTCTAATATATAGGGTAGTGGAAGGGTATGATCGAGTGCTTCGAGCATCATTGTGGGTGCGTTTGTATCGGTTAGGCGTACCACTAGACGATGACCAGCTGGTATCTCTGGCACTTGCCCTGAGAGGAGTTCTTGGTCTGTCACTCTTATGATGGGTGTTGTTTCGGTCACCTCTATATCTGGTCGGTCTGCTGGGTGTAGCTGTGTGAAGTGGGGGGGTGCATCCATTACGACAAGTGGTTTCTCCTCACTTCTGAATGGTTGGCAACGGGCAGTGAAGTGGAGCGGTGCAGCAGTGGCCAACTCCTCTACACAGCGGAGTAGCACTTTGGCAACTGGGATCTCTGCCTCGGGCTCTTCCGAAAGGCTTACGCGGATGGTATCTCCAATGCCTTCGGCAAGGAGGGCTCCTATGCCGATAGCACTTTTGATGCGCCCATCCTCGCCATTTCCAGCTTCGGTGACGCCTAGGTGGAGTGGGTAGTGCATACCGGCTTGATCCATTCGCTTAATGAGTGCTCGCACCGTTTCGGTCATTACGAGTGGGTTGGAACTCTTGATGGAGATGACTACATCGTGGAAGTGGATGCGGTGACACACTTCGAGGTACTCCATACAGCTCTCTACCATACCACTCGGAGTATCGCCATAACGGCTCATGATCCTATCGGAGAGGGAGCCGTGATTGACGCCTATCCGGAGTGCGGTATGGTGTGCTTGGCAGTGGTGGAGGAAGGTCTCAAAATTGGATTGAAGTGCCTCTACCTCTGCTCGGTACTCTTCGTCGGTGAAGCTTATTTTCTCAAATCTGCGAGCCGGGTCGTAGAAGTTGCCTGGGTTGATCCGTACTTTCTCTACATGGAGTGCGGCTTCGTAGGCAGCTTTGGGATTGAAGTGAATGTCGGCTGAGAGCGGCACCTTGGCTCCCTTTGCTCTGATCTCTGACTCGATAGTTCCAAGTGCCTTGGCCTCCTTTGTGCCTTGAGCGGTGAGGCGTACCAGCTCTGCCCCTGCTTGCTCTAGTCGGAGGATCTGCTCTACGGATGCCTCGATATCATTGGTATCTACATTGGTCATGGACTGTATCACAATGGGGGCATCGCCACCTATGGTGATATTGCCGATATGTGCTGGTGTGGTCTTGCGTCTACTGTATCTCATCTTGTTTCTGTATGTTGAGTGTTGGTTGATCTAATGGAATTGGTCGGGCTGTAGTGGGAAGGGCTGCGGACGAGTCTAGTACAATGACGGTGCCTGGGACCATGCCAAACATTTTGTGGAGCAGCTCCCTCGCTTCTGCTTTAGCCCGCTCTGTGCTGCCATCTTGACGAAGGTCGTTTTGGAGCTGTCGCATTGCGCGCCTTTTCATCTCGTTTTCGTCGGCGACGCTTAGCTTGGCCCCGAAGATGCGGGTGGCGAAGTTATTGCCCCATTCATCGTAGATGGTGAAGCCATCATCTTCGTGCTCTAGTATCTGCACCTGAGGCTCAGGGAGAAGAAGGTAGATGGTGTCGCCTTGGACTGCTTGCTGCATATTCTCAATGTCAAAGGAGATGCGTATGCGGTAGTGCCCGATGCCGAATGCTGATACTCCATTGCCTCGGTATTTGATGGGGACGATGCGCTCGCCCTCGATGGTGGTAAGCCTAACCATCTCTCGGAGGTCGCTTGCTACGGAGAGGAATATATCGGGTTTCTTCTCTGCCTTTTGCCTTTTGGGTAGGTAGATGATGAGCAAAAGTGCTGTAAGGATTATGATGATGAGGGCGAGGAGCCACTTAGTTTTCTTTTTCATAGGGCTGAGTAAATCTGATCTGTATCTCTTCGTAACCTCTCGATTTCAGAATGCTGGTGAAGTAGGCTTGGGCTTTGCTTTGTGCCTTACTTACTAATTCTTGATATTTGGGGGTGCCGGGAAGGAGGTTTTGCTTGGCAAGTGACACGGCTTGCCGCTGCATATTCTGTCGCTCTTCGCTGGTGATGGACTTTTTATTGCCATTGACCCGCTCGTGGAGTAGCTTGAGGGTGCCTCCTCGCCCGATGGGCTCTATCTCAATTGGGGGTAGGGTGAGCTGAATGGATTTGCTCTCTTGGTCGTACTGGAGGTCGCTATCCTGGAGGTTGTAGAGGTTGATGTAGGCGATGGAGTAGAAGTCGAAGGAGTAGATGCCTATGCGGTCGCCAATCTCAAAGAGACTGCTGAGGTAGTTGCCTACATCCTCAAGGGACTGAATGCTCTCTAGGCTCTTTTGGTCGGAGGAGATGACAAATATCTCTTCGGTACGGTACTCTATTAGCTCTAGCTTGCCTACCTCCTGTAGCTCTTTGGGCTGTATGAACTTGTGCTGCTCCTCTGACTTACAACTAATGAGCAGAGTGAGCAGTAGCACTATCTGTATGGGTATGTATCTCATAATGCAACTCATTATTTGCCTACAAAGATAGTAAATATCCCTGAGCTACTTACTTGTCTGCCTTAGTGATGATATTGGTATATGAAAAGAGCGCCCTAGGTGCAATGTACCTAGGTCGCTCTTCTCTGTTTTTGTTTTTTGATCGCTTTTATTCCTTTAGCTCTGCCACGATCTCATTGGCTTTGTCCCAAATGGTGAGGTCATCAAGTACTACTATCCCTCCATCAGGGCCTGGCTCTAGGTGAGCACCGGTTGGCTCGCCCTCGGTGAAGTTGCTACCTCCGAAGTAGTTGCGTACGGTCTCTTCTTTGATGCCTAGTTCGTCGGCGATTCTAGCGATTGTGCCATGAGGAAGAGTGTTTTTGAAGGCTCTCAGCTCGTTGAATGTTAGTGTTTTAGTCATAATGTGTTTGGCTTTTATTTGGTTTATCTATGATTATATTAATGTTGTTAGTTGATCATTTCTCTATTACTTTGCTAACTTAGCCATTTTTTTTGATATGGCACTACTTTATGGTGGTTATTTTTCTCCCAGTTGGTATTGAGAGGTAATAAAAAGAGGCTACCCACGGGTGTGAGTAGCCTCTATCTCTGTATGATTCTTGCTAATTATAGCCCTAGCTTAGCTCTTACTTTGGCAGTGGCATCAATGGCTGTGCTATTATTCATAAATATCACAGTTGATGCATCGACAACGTAGGTGTAGTTATTTTCGTTACCAACTGCTGCGATAGCCTCTTGTACCTTTTTCTGAATAGGTGTGAGAAGCTCTACCTGCTTCTTTTGGTAGTCTTGCTGCGCTACTTGCTGTAGATCCTCGATGCGCTTAGCGAGGTCTTGAAGCTCTTGCTCACGGCGTGTGCGGATGGTCTCTAGAAGGCTATCACGCTCTGCAGCATAAGATTCGTACTTCTTTTGAAACTCCTCTTGCATAGCTACGTGAGTATCTTCGTACTTCTTGAGTAGGTTGTCTAGCTCGGTCTGCATAGCTTTTGTCTCTGGCATTTGTGTGATGATAGATGCCACATCAACGACTGCTATCTTCTGCTCCTGAGCTAGCATAGCAAGTGGTAGAGCCACTAGGGCTACTAGAGTCAATAAAATTTTCTTCATCTCTAATTCTTATTCTCTAAGGGTTAGTATATTCTCTTAATTAGTTATTGGCAAATGTACTGATTTATTCTGAGTATCCTAGCACTGTGAGGACGTCATTGCTTATGTCGGCTTTGGGATCGGCATAAATGATGCTACCGACTGAGCTAGCACGGTCGAAGACTATCTGGTAGCCACGCCTTTCGGAGATAAGCTTTACCGCTTTGTAGATGGAGTCTTGGATCGGTTTGATGAGCTTCTCTTGTAGTTTCATCGCTTCACCACCTCTGCCGAAGTACTTCTTTTGTAGATCAGCAGATTTTTCCTCTACTTGTACGATGGCATTCTCGCACTTTACACGATCCTCGGGTGTCATCTTTGGATAGTCCTCTTGGTACTTCTTGTAGAGTTGCTTTGCCTGCTTATTGAGTTGATTGATCTCTTTATTCCAGGCTTTGGCTTTCTTCTCTATCTCTTCGGTAGCTGATTTATATGGAGGTATCTGCTCAAGGAGATACTGCATATCTATGAGAGCGTAGTTGCGTACCGCAGGCTCTTGTGCCTTTGCTACTGTGAAGGCGAGTGCCAACACTGTAAGGGCAGTCATTATTCGTATCAGGTTCTTTTTCATATTCAATCCTTTCGTCTATTGGTGAATAATTAATTTTCTGCTGCCAATTGGTAGTCTAGAACTGCTGACCTAGGATAAAGTGGATATTGCTACCACCTCGGGTGTTGCTACCATCGGGGGTATCGAAGCCATAACCCCAGTCAATGCCCATAAGTCCTACCATTGGCAACATAGCTCTGACGCCAACTCCAGCGGAGCGTTTAAGTTGGAATGGATTCATATCTTGAATTCGCTCCCACGCATTACCTGCTTCGGCAAAGGTATGGATCCAAATCATGGTGCTATTTTCTGAAAGTACTGGGTAGCGTAGCTCCATAAAGAACTTGCTATAGGCATAGGCCCCCATGCCACTACCACCGGCGATGCTACCATTTTTGTAGCCTCGAAGGCCAACCATCTCATTTAGGTAGCCGGTGTAGTATCCACTCATGCCATCACCTCCCATATAGTAGGTGCCAAATGGGGAGCGCTTATGGGCATTGTAGCTACCGATAATACCAGACTCTGCACTAAACATTAGCACGGGGGTGCGTTTATTGACCGAAGGATCTAGAAGTGGAATGAATACTTGACCCTTTCCTTTGATCTTGTAGTACTCAATAAACTTATTTCGGATACCGTCGGAAAGCTTAGGATCTGAATAGTCTATCCCATCAAAGAGGGAGTAGGGAAGGGTGGAGGTGAGATTGAGGGTAAAGTCGGAGCCCATTCTTGTATAGATTGGGTTGTCTATAGAGCTACGGGATAAGGTAAGGCTGAGGTTGATATCATTAGCTATACCATTCTTCATCCCAAAGTTATAGTAGATAGAGCTCCAATTTTTCATCCTATACATAGTATAATTGATGCCAGCCTGGAATTGGAAGCGGTCATCTGGCCAAGTGAGTCGTTTGCCATAGGCGATGCTAAGTCCTAGCATATCGAGTGTCTTATCAGGGTCGTATGCACTCTCGTAAAGCGCTTGGTACTGCTCCTGCATCATGCCGTAACCATAGCCATAACCAGGATAACCACCGTACCCATAACCGCCGTAGCCACCGTAGCCGTAACCACCGTAACCGCCATACCCGCCATACCCTGGGTAGCCTCCATAACCGTATCCTCCGTACCCGTAAGGATTATATTGCTGGAGGGTGGACATTTGGTTGTTGAAGTAGCGACGGTTGATATCTGTTTGCCTACTATAGGAGGCTGAAATACTTAGCATATTTGGACGCTTTCGACCGAACCATGGGTCCATAAACTGTATGCTGTAGCTCTGATAGTATCTTGCATTAGTCTGGGCTCTTAGAGCAAGTGTTTGCCCGTCACCTCTTGGAAGGAAATTTCTGTATGCGGAGGGACTAAAGAGATTACGCATTGAGAAGTTGCTGAACTTCAATCCAGCCATCAATATCAGTCCCGATTGGCTCCATCCGATAGAAAGCTCTACTTGGTCATTGCTCTTAGGTACCAAATTCCATGCAATATCTACAGTACCACTATCTTCGTTGGGGATAATCTCCGGAGCGATCTTTTCTTGTTCGAAGTGGCCCATATTATTGATCTGCTCCATGGTCCGAATGATGTAGTCA
>USJF01000004.1 GCA_900554935.1 uncultured Porphyromonas sp. | reverse complement strand
CATCTCATCCTTCGTGCAAAGTCTCAGCACATTTGCTTCAAATGTGCGAGAATGGCACTTCGTGCAACATTCTCGAGCTACCAGCCCTAGCAATTGGTGTGTAACAAGAAGCGGGATAGAAATCTTCTACCCCGCTTCTTACAAATATAAAGTGTACAAATTTTAGAAGATGTACTTAAGTCCTATCTGAGCTTTCCAACGTGACCCAAAGTCATTTAGATAATACAGTTTCTCATTGGATGGTGGATTAAATGAGTAGCTAACCGCTCTCGTATCTTTATCCACAGTCACAATCATTGGATTATAGTTATAACCTACACTGTTGGCAACTCCCCAAGCAGGATTAATTAGATTGCCCACATTAAGAATGTCGATATTAAATTGAATCGTATTTCGGCGTCCAGCTACATTAAAGTAGAAGTCTTGGGCGAAGTGGAAGTCAAAATGATGCTCAAATGGAGCCATAAAGGCATTACGAGGAGTATATTTCCCCTTATACTCAGCGTACCCATTCTCAATCCACTTCCCAAAGTTAGCTCTTTGCTCCTCTGGTGTTGCTTTTACATTCTTATGTGGCACGAAGTTCATCACCTTTAGTTCCTCATCGGTAGGAATATACATAAGATCATTACCACGTGCCCTATCACCATTGAGGTCACCATTGTAGACTAGAGAGTAGTTCCTACCACTTTGTCCACTATAGAATAGACTCACGGTACTAGCAAAGTGCTTAGCATACTCCACCTTATATGCTACAGATGCGATCACACGATGAGGGATATTAAAGTCTGCATAAGAGATTACCTGATCCTCATCACCATTGTATATCTCGTTGTACTGCCAGTTGGAGTAAGCTTGGCTAGAGGTACCATCATTGAGCGCACGAGAGTCTCCATAGGTATAAGCTACCATTGTAGATAATCCGAAGTCAAAATCCTTCTCTAGCTTAGCACTGATATTGTAGCTATACCCCTTATTGGTATTGCTCAGATAAATGATACCATTATAGGCCTTTGCTTCATCCCTAAGCTTATAAAGATATCTTTTATCGCCCGTACCATTATCCAAATTACCCGACTTTTCAAAAGCTATATTTTGGTACTTGATATTATTGAGCGTCTTAGAGAAAATTCCTTCAAGCGTGAACTTGATGTCGAAAGGCAACTTTTGCTCCCATGCGAGGTTAGCTCTTACAATCTGTGGGAACTTAAAGTTCCTGTCCATTACATCAATTTCAGAGTTAAACACCTTTGAAGGCTTGTATTGATCTTCAGGGCGAGTTTGGAATTTAAAGCCATCTGCAATTGCCGCATTGAAGTCAGCTTTTCTTTGCAAGCGTGTCCGGTTATACTCAACTCCTGAGTTAGAGAAGCTATTAGAAACCCATACGAATGGTACTCTACCAGTAAATATACCTACGCCACCTCTCAATAAAGATGAATGCTCCTTATTAAGGTGCCAGCGGAAACCGAGTCTTGGAGAGAATAGCGGTGTAGACTTAGGCATCTGATTGGTAGCCAGTCCATACTCTTGAGCCAACTTGGTCTCATTAAACTTCTTATTCTCAGTAGGCTTATCGGTAAACAGCGGAATATCTACACGCAGGCCATAAGTAAGGCGTAAGGCATCTGATACCCTCCAATCATCCTGAAGGTAAAAGCCTAGCTGTGCTGCACCAAAGCGTGGAGCCCAACGGCGGTCACCATTCACATCAGAGAAAGAGTAGTCATACTGCTTTGGAACCACCTCCTGAGGAGTTCCTACCTTAAGCCAATCATCAATACTCTCATAAAGATAGTGGCCAAAGTTTTCCCTGATGAATAGGTTCATCATCTTAAATATCTCATTGTGCGTGCCAAAGGTAACCGTATGGTCCCCTAAGAAGAAGTTTAAGTTGTCGGTGATTGTAATGATATCCTGATCTAGTTGGTTGGCACATGCAAAAGGCTCAGATCCAAATGAGATTTTACGGCTCTTTGATAGCTCTATATCTACCGTTGGGAATTGAGGCCCTTCTATCTCACGGAAATCCCTTACACGTGTGTAGCCAAGTCGCAACTCATTATTAATTGCATCCGAGAAGCGCGATTGCAATTCTGCTACAAGGGAGTGAGTGGTGCTATTGAAGTAGTAACCATTTTCGCCAAACCTTAGCTCATTAGGTTTTCGAAAAAAGTTCAATTTTCTCCCTTTTGCAAAATTGTATCTCAACGTAGCCTTATGAGCGTCATTGATATTCCAGTCCAGGCGAAGTAGTGCCTTGTATCCTCTAGTGTCTACATTTCTCTCACCGTAACCTCCGCCATCATAACCGTTGGTAAGAGTTTTAAGGTGGTTAATTACCTTGTCAGCCTCCTCCTTAGTTACTAGAGAAGTTCCTGAAGAGGCAACATACTTGTCACCCTCCAATTTCGCATCACCAACGTTGTAAGACGTTGGGTGATTATCTTCCGTGTACTCAAAGTTTGTGAAGAAGAATAGTTTGTTCTTTACAATTGGACCACCTAGGGTAAATCCAAAGGTGGAATTATTTTGCTTTCCAAGTCTTGTCCTATTCTCTATGCCCTTTCCAGGGGTCTTACCCATAAGATACTGATTGTAGTAGTAAGAGTATGCAGACCCTTTAAACTGGTTGGTACCACTCTTAGTAATGGCATTCACACCACCACCAGTAAATCCTCCCTGGCGTACATCAAAAGGTGCGATTACTACCTGTATCTCATCAATTGCATCGAGTGATATTGGAGTGATGCCTGCCTGGTCACCATTGGTACCTGCACTAGATAGTCCAAAGACATCATTATTGACGGTACCATCAATTTGGAAGCTATTAAATTTATTGCTTGCTCCTGCGAAAGAGGTACCATTGCCAGTCGATACAGCTGTAGGTACTAGCTTCGTCACATCAAATATACTCCTAGATATAGTAGGCGTATTTTGGATCGCTTTCGCTGAGAAGTTGCTTGCGGCACCCGTCCTCTGCGAGTTGAATATGGTAGACTTATCAGTCACCACCACAACTTCACCAAGTGAAATCGAAGTCTCCTTCATCTTGATATTAATGCTATTGGTCTCTCCAAGTGAAAGCGTAATGCCTTCTACCTTAGAGTCTTCAAAGCCAATAAAGGTAGCCACCACTTCATAGGGGCCACCTGTACGCATACCTAAAATGCGGAAATAGCCATCCCCATTGGTTACACCACGGTAGACTGTCCCTGATGGAGTATGAGTTGCTGTGATCGTAACACCTGGCAAGGATTGATCTTCATGATCCACTACCGTACCCGATATTCCAGAGGTGGTTACTTGTGCCACCGCCATCATACTGGTCATACACACCAGTAGAAAGGATAATAGGATTTTTTCTAGTTTCATACCGATTGTTAATAAATGTATGTATTCTGCCTCAATTATACTCAGGTTAGTATTTTATTAGTTATTGCTCTACACTAAATACTTTGCAAACTTAATAATTTTT
This sequence comes from uncultured Porphyromonas sp., assembly GCA_900554935.1. Classification (GTDB taxonomy): domain Bacteria; phylum Bacteroidota; class Bacteroidia; order Bacteroidales; family Porphyromonadaceae; genus Porphyromonas_A. The sequence goes on along the minus strand of USJF01000004.1, from coordinate 17,803 downwards.
AAAGAGACTACTGCACATTTGCGTTACATATTGATCTCAAGATTGTAAAGCCTATCGAGACGCTTATCACCAGCAAGAAGTATTACGGCACTTGAGATTCATACGGTTTAGCAAGGCTCTTAAAAGGAATAGGAGCAGAAGTATGGAGAGGCTGGGGAGGGGCTTTGTATTGGATTGATATTCAATTTGCATTTTCGGCGCTTGGCGAGTTTGTAACTCAGTGTTTGCTCTGTTTGTAACTCAGTGATGGCGGAGTTTGTAACTTAGTCAAGCTCGAGTTTGTAACTCAGTTTACGCCCTCTTAATAGGCTGGTTTATAACTGGAGACTATTGCACAAGTAAGACCACTTGAGGAATGACCTCTGCCGAGGTTTGCCTTGGTGTATCAGTCTTATGATGTATCAGGTTAGCTTATAGCGACAATAGATAGCCCACTTACATTTTCACCTTTAGCTACCTACTATAGAGTATTTTGGGCTGGTGACTGGGCTACCTCCATTTTTAGCGTTGCCGTTTTGATGAATAATGTGTATCTTGTGGAGGTAACGGAATATCTAATCACTAACGTAATAATATAGTATGAAAAAATATGACTTGGCTGTGCTAGGTGGAGGCCCAGGTGGCTACAATGCAGCAGCTATTGCGGCTAAAGCCGGACTTAAAACGGTACTTTTCGAGAAAAACAAGGTGGGCGGGGTCTGTCTCAACGAGGGGTGTATCCCTACCAAAACGCTGCTCTACAGTGCCAATATGCTTGATAGTATCAAGGAGGCAAAGAAATATGGCATCAATATAGAGGGGGAGGTTTCGGCCGACTACAAAAAGGTGGTATCGAGGAAGTCTAAGATCGTCCGCAAACTGGTGGCTGGTGTAGCCCAAAAGCTCAATAATGCCGGAGTAGAGATGGTTGAGGCCACGGCTACGCTCATCGGTGAGAATGGCGATGGGGTACTGATCCGTGCCAATGACGAGGAGTATGTGGCTGATCGGGTGATCCTTGCTACCGGGTCAGAGGCGTTTGTCCCTCCCATCTCGGGGCTTAGTGAAGTGGAGTATTGGACCAGCCGAGAGGCACTTGATACCAAGGAGCTACCTGAGAGCATCCTGATTGTGGGTGGAGGTGTGATTGGGATGGAGTTTGTAAGTGTATTCAATAGTTTTGGGGTACCGGTGACTGTGGTAGAGATGCTTCCCAAGATATTGGGCCCGATGGATGGCGAGATATCTAGCCATCTTCAGGCTGAGTACGAGAAGCGTGGTGTGAAGTTCTATCTCAATACAAAGGTGGTGGCGGTTTCTGCTAAGGGGTTGACCGTTGAGCTTCCCGATGGTACACAGCAAGAGCTAGAGGGCGAGCGTATCTTGGTGAGTGCTGGTCGTAGAGCGGTGCTGAAGGACCTTGGACTAGATGCCCTTAATGTAAAGGTGGAGCGCAATATCCTTGTGGATGAGTATCTCCGTACCTCTAACCCTCGTATCTATGCGATTGGCGATGTGAATGGCCACTCTATGCTAGCTCATACTGCTATCCGCGAGGGGGAGGTGGCGGTGAAGCATATCCTTAGTGGAGAGGGCGACCCAATGCGGTACGATGTGATCCCTGGCGTGGTCTATACGCACCCTGAGATTGCGGGGGTGGGAGCTACGGAGGAGGAGCTACAGAAGAAGGGGGTTGAGTACAAGGTGCTGGGGCTACCTGCTAGCTTTGCTGGTCGGTTTGTGGTGGAGAATGAGGGGGGCAATGGTCTCTTTAAGCTACTAGTAGATGCTCACGATGGTCGTATCCTTGGTGGGCATATGATCGGCAACCCTGCCTCCGAATTTATCGTAACTGTAGGAATGGCGATGACCGAAAATCTTACGGTGGAAGGTCTGAAACGGCATGTATTTCCCCACCCAACGGTGTCGGAAATTGTGCATGAAGTGCTCTTTGAATAAGGGATGGTATGGGGTGTATCGAGCTATCTCGGTAGGCCCTTTTTGATAGGGAGTAAGATGGTAATAAAATAAAATAGGATTGAAGTATGAAAGAAGAGATGAAGAAGTATCCTTCGGAGTGCACTACGATCATCGTGGGTAGCCAACTGATGGAGGATGGCTCTATGATTGCTGCCCGCTCCGAGGATTGGGACGCTATGGTGGCTAAGAATTTGGAGATCTTTGAGACGACAGACAATGGACCTGAGGTGTTTGTGGCAAAGGAGACGCCCTTTAGGTGTCCGCTCCCTAAGCATCGCATTGGTTACTCTGCGCTTTCGCCCTACCACCTTCATGGAGAGTGGGGTAGCGCAGGATTTAATCGTGCTGGCGTAGGGATGAGTGCTACGGAGAGTATCTTTAGCTCCGAAAAGGCACTTGCTTGTGACCCTCTTGTGGAGACAGGGCTAGGGGAGAATTGTGTCTTTAATATCGTGCTACCTTATATCACCACTGCACGTGAGGGTGTGGAGCGACTGGGCGCTTTGATTGAGGAATACGGCATTGCTGAGGGCTTTGGGATTAGCTTTATTGATGAGCATGAGATGTGGTATCTCGAGACGGCGTCGGGGCATCGTTGGTTGGCTACTCGTATTCCTGAGGATATGTACTTTGTCTCTGGTAATCAGAGTCGGTTTAGGGACTATGACCCAAAGGATAAGGAGAATTATCTTGCCTCTAGCGATTTGATTGACTTCGCTCGTGAGCACCAGCTCTTTGAGGGTGACTTTGACTTCCACACGGCTTATGCTAGAGATGAGAAGCTAGATACTACCTACAGCTATCCACGTGTATGGTATCTGCAAAAGCTTTTCACACCTAGTAAGGAGCAGGATGTGGCTATAAATGACTTCCCTGTCTTCTTGGGTTCGGATAAGAAGTTGACACTTGAGGATATCAAGGCGGCTTTTCGTTCGCACTACAATGATACTGAGCATGATCCTTATCTCCACAGCAATCCTAAGGAGAGGTGGAGACCTATCTCTATCTTCCGTACTACTCAGACGCATATACTCCAGCGGAAGCCTAATCTCCCTAAGGAGATAGCTCAGGTGGACTATATGTGTGAGGGTATGGCAGCGCTAGGTATCTTTGTGCCACTCTATGAGGGGATTTCGTCCTATCCCAAGGCTTGGAGGATAGGTGGAGGTGAGTCGGATAGTAAGTCGGCCTATTGGAGGCTTCGCCATGTACAGACTCTGGGTATGGTGGATTATAATCGCTATGCCCCAATCATCCAGCAGGCTTATAGGAAGCTGGAGGCGGAGATCGCTCAGCGTGAAGAGGAGATGATAAAGGCGTATCTTGCTATTTATGAGGAGCGCCCACTAGCTGCTAAGGACTTGCTACAGGAGTTTTCGGATGGTATGCTGGAGAGGGTGCTGGAGGTGACGGATGATCTTACGGAGCATCTCTTTACTTTGATGGCTAAGCACACGATGGAGACTTACGAATTTCACGGTGCTTGATTTTAAGCTGACTATAATATAGCAAGAGGGCGCGTGTGAATAGTTGTCACATGCGCCCTCTTCTTATTTTGTGGAGATGCTAGATCTCGAAGTAAGGCTCAATGGATAGGGTCACGAAGCTGTACTTGGCTTGTCCTGTATAGCGATCTTTGTGTCGCTGTTGGAAGCCACGTACGATCACGTGATCACCCACGGATAGTTCTACTGGAGCCACTGAGTGATTGACGAAGCTAGGGGTATTTTGCTCCGTTTGCAGGAGGTATTGATCCCCTCGTATATCCTCTACAGTCGCCTTGATGGGATTGAATGTAAGGATTGCTTCTGTAGGATCTACACGCTCAATATGGTAAATGAATTCGCGAGCCTGTGGGGTGGTGGTTCCCTTACGGATTTGCTTCTCAATGAGAAGTACGAAGCTAATAAACTCCCCTTGGGTATATTCATTGGGCTGGCCTGGTAAGTAGTGATGACGGCTATTGCTATCCATCACGTGGTAGGCGTGCAGTGCCTCACTGTAGCCATTGATGATGCCAACTTGTGTGGGGAATAGCTCTTTTGGATCGCACTCCTCGCAGAGGGTGAGCTGTACCACCTTGGTATGCTTGCGGTGGCGCTCTAGTAGCTTGACCATATATACTTTGCCTCTATTGTCACCTGGAAGTATCCCTGCTTCTTTAGGGGTGACCAGTGCGGTCTTTCCTTCGGGCGTCATCAGCTTGAGCATCGGTACTACTTGATTGGACTGATCTTTGATCCTCATGGCCATCACATCATAGACCATCATCACCACCTCTGGAAGCTCTCTATAGATATGTGCCATCGCGGGGCGAGATAGTGTGTAGTAGAGCTCTTTATTGTCTTTGCTTTGCTCTGTGTCGCTTGGGATTTGAGCCATAAGAGTGGCATGCTCGCTCGGTACTTCTCGTGCTTTCTCTAGACAGATTTGTGCCACAAAGGTGAGCTCTCGCAACGCCTCTTGGTACATCTCCTTTTGAATGAGCAATCTGGCAAGCTCTATTCTTGCCTTGGTGATATATTCGCGGTAGTCATCCTTTTCTTCCCTAAGTGCCATGGAGAGTGCTCCGAGGCGTATCTCTGGATCTGAGATGAGGTAGGCATACTCTGCCCACGCCATAGGCTCTTCTACCTCTTGAAGTAGCAATTCATAGCGGATAAGTGCTTCGTGCTGTGACCCCTCGAGCGCCATGATGCGTGCTCGTGAAAGCTGTGCTAGACTATCGTCTGGAAAGTAGGTGAGTGCGTCATTAAGTAGTAGGTAAATGGACTCTGGTACTTCCTTTACCTCGCCGATAGTTAGTTCGGTAGTGGCTGCAAATAGGGCCTTCTCACCGAGTGTGCGGACTACTTCATTGCCCGCTCCTTTGCCTCTCGACCAATCTTCCTGGCGAAGATTACTTAAGTTCCATTGGTCCAATAGCTCTGCCAATTTTAGCTGATGACCAAATGCCTTCTTTGCCTCCAGTGCTACCTTGAGCATTTTGGAGTGTAGCTCTGAAGGCCGTTGGTTGCGGAGTGTGAGGTAGCGATGATAGCTCTCCTCAAACTCTTCAAATGGGATATGCTGGTAGTACCTGGATAGAAAAGAATAGATGATCTCTGCATAGGCGGGGTGGAGTACCTCGTCGGGAATGTCATTGCTCTCCTCTAGCCACTCACAAGCGGTGGCAAATATCTCTTTTACACGGACCCTATTTTTGGTGCTTCTCGCCTCCTCTGCCAGCTCGGTAAGCTCACTGTAATGAGGAACAACTTCTTTGCGGAGGGTGGCAAGAGACTCGAGCGCTACATTGGTGGTAGCCCCCATATATCCTACGACCTCCTCCATCTGCTTCAGGAGCTTTTGGGCTTCTTCTCTCTGCTCCTCTTTGATCTGTTGTGTAGCTAGGTCTTTCAGTACCCAAAATAGTGCCGAGGCAGACCATTGGTCTTGATTAGCTTGGTAGTCTTTTTGGGCTAGTGTTAGTGCTTCTGTTAGGTTTCCTTCTTGGCGTAATGCCATAACCTCTTTAAATCCCATAACTATCTCTTTCTCTCTCTTTGTAAATACTATTTCTTGCTTAGTAGGGTATTATAGGCTCCAGTTGTTTCGAGTCGACTTTTTCTAGTAATGATGTTGTGATTGTGTGTTCGCTCGTTTGGATGCTCTGGAGTATTACCTCCTTTTTTCCTCTCTCGATATCTACTGCTTAGCTTTTCACAAAGCTCTTTCTCTCCCCTTGCCCTGAAAGCCAAAGTGACCAGCAACTACTAGCCTACACCATAGGAGCAAAGCTAGTAGTTACTGTCAACTTATTGCTTTTGCTTAGAATGGTAGGTCATCTCCACCTCCTTGTTGTGGACCGAATGGGGCATTGGTGCCAGGCATCTGAGCATTACCTTGCTGAGGCGTCCCGAAGCCTTGCTGAGGTGCACCGTAACTTTGTTGCTGTTGTGGCATACTGTATCCTTGCTGAGGCATTCCAAAACCCTGCTGCTGTGGCATCCCTTTCATGATATTGCGGGCATCGGCGCTAGTGTACCAACGCTCCATATACTCACGGCTTGATAGCTCAAAAGTAACCGTAATATCTTCACCCAATTGTAGGTTGGCAGCATCGATCCTATCCTTGCCCCATATCTGGAAACATACTTGTCTAGGATATTGTGCGTAGGTCTCAATAACAAATTCCTGCCTGTACCACTTCTCTCCAGGTTTGTGCTTGCTATCTCCTTCTACTAGAGGAAGTATTTTGATCACCTTGCCACTTAGGGTATTTAGATTGTCTGTCATTCCGTTCATTTTCGCGTTCTCTCTTTATCTGTTTTTGATCTTGTATCATCTCATTCTTGGAAATCCTATGATTTCCCTCGCCATCTCCACCGTCTTACGAGCGTTTTCCCTTGCCTTTTCTGCGCCCTCTTTTGCTATTCGCTCTAGGAGGTCCGTATCCTCTCGATACTCTAGGATTCTCTCACGAATTGGGGCGCAACAAGCATTAATATCCTCCGCCAATTGCTTCTTGAGGTCGCCATAACGGATTTCACACTTATTGTATGCCTCTTCGAAATACTGGTAAGTATCGGGTGTAGAGACAATGCTTAGGAAAGTAAATAGATTGGCAATAGGCTCTGGCTTTGGAGAATTTGGCTCTGTCGGACCAGAGTCAGTCACTGCCTTCATCACCTTTTGCTTAATCGTCTTCTCATCGTCCACTAAGTAGATAGCATTGCCTTCGCTCTTACCCATCTTACCAGAACCGTCGAGTCCTGGTATCTTGAGCGCCTCCTTCCCAAAGCTGAAAGACTCAGGCTCAGGGAAAAGGTCTACCCCATAAATATGATTGAAACGACGGGCAAACTTACGTGCCATCTCCATATTTTGCTCCTGGTCCTTACCTACTGGCACCTTGTGCGCTCTGTGCATCAATATATCCGAAGCCATCAGAGTAGGGTATGTAAGTAGCCCTGCATTGACATTATTGGGCTGCTTACGTGCCTTGTCCTTGAAGGTAGTGGTACGCTCTAGCTCACCGAGGTAAGCATTCATATTGAGGTACATATATAGCTCCAGTACCTCCTTTACGTCGCTCTGAACGTATATAGTCGCCTTATTGGGGTCGAGCCCGCAAGCAAGGTATTCAGCTAGTATAGTATGTGTATTATTAAGGATGTTATCTGGGTGAGGATGCGTAGTCAGCGAGTGCCAATCTGCGATAAAGAAGTAGCAGTTGTACTCATCTTGCATCTTGAGGAAGCTCTTCATCGCTCCGAAATAATTGCCTAGGTGCAAGTTGCCAGTGGGGCGAATTCCGCTTAATACCGTTTCCATGTATAATAATTAATTTGTCACTGATTGTCATTGCTACCCAATTGCCAGCGTTTCTTTAATCTTCAAAATGGCTTTTCTCGTCAGTAGCTTAGCAAAGGTACCCAAATAAAATTTATTATGCCGATTTGGTCTGAGCTTTTTTTGGGGCTAGGACATCAATCTCGGAATTTATATATAAGTTTGCCCAATAAATAACTAATTAACGAGCTATCTATGCCTACCCTATCCATAATTATACCTATTTACAAAGTCGAGTGCTACCTCCAGCGATGCCTTGATGCCATTGTGGGTCAGAGTCTCTTGCCGTATGAGGTGATTTTGGTCAATGATGGTAGCCCTGATAATTCCGGTGCTATAGCCAAAGAGTATGCCGAGAAGTACTCCTTTATGCGTTATGTAGAGCAAGAGAATCAAGGGCTCTCAGCTGCTCGAAATAAAGGTATATCATTAGCGACGGGAGCCTTTGTCACCTTCTGCGACTCCGACGACTACTATGAGACCAATTTTTGTGAAGAAATTTCAAAGACGATAAAGGAAGATACCGCAGATCTTTATCAGTTTGCCTACCGAGAAATTGGGCTTCGGCATATGATGATGTCCTCAGGGCGGACTCCGACGGGTGAAATTCACGTCCATACCCAAGAAGAGATACTTTCTGGTCGGGCACAGTATAATGGCATGATGGTTTGGCGCTTTATCTTTCGTATGGACATAATCCGAAAGTATCAGCTGATTTTTCCTGTAGGCGTGATAGGGGTTGAAGATGAAAACTTCGTCCTAAGATATTTTCGCTATACCAATAAGATGATTTACTTAGACAAGTCATTTTACGTATATGATCGGCACGAAGATTCTCTTACAGCCATCTCCTTTGGCTCTTTTAATCCCAAGTCGGTAGCCTCTTTTCGTCAGAATGCCTTGACGCTTATTGATGATTGGGGCTCTGATGCCCCACCTTTGGTTCGTAATCGGATCGAAGCCTCCTTGTTTTCTTTTACAAGGTCATTTTTAATACTTCCCAAGCTGACTAAGGCACATCTTAATACCCTTAGGAGTGGCATAAAGGAGATAATGGATAAGGCAACTGCTAATGGCATTAAATTTGAAATGGAGCGACGATACAGACTTATGTATCATCTATTTCCTCTCTATCGGTGGGCGTATAGAGCTAAAAGACGTCTGTGTCAATGGCTAAAATCGTAAGGATGAAATGATGGAGCTAAAGAGTAAAATAAGAGAGTTGGTCAAAGCGATACTTCCATTCAATTGGGTGTATGGCAAGAAGGCAAAGAAAATTCTCCAGAGCCACCAAGAGGTGGCAGGTTATTGGGATGCAGTGATTGAGGAGTATCAAAAGGGAGATATAGTGTATTATACCTACTCACCCAAGGCAAGTGTCCAGACAGGCAAGGTGATTTGGCAATATTGGGGACAAGGAGTGAAGCGTGATGAACTACCCGAGGTGGTCCGTACTTGCTTTGATTCTGTAGATAAGTATGCTGGTGATTTTGAGGTGATTCGTCTGACTGATAATACCATCAGAGACTACTTAGACGTACCAGAGGAGATTTTGCTAAAGGTGCAAAGTGGCGAGATACGCCGAGTATTCTTCAGCGACCTACTCAGAGTGATGCTACTAGCCACTTATGGAGGAATATGGCTCGATGCTACGATATTGATGACGGGCGTCTTCCCCAAGGAGTTGATGGTAGGCGACCACTTTTGCTATCAGCGAGATAGTCGTGAGCTGTACAAAAATATATGGGAGAAGAGCTTTATCTATTACTTTAGCTGGCACTCCGACTTTCAGGTGAATATGCTAAATAGCATCCTTTGGGCAAAGCCTGGTAGTGAGATGATGATTGTGCTGAGTGATCTGCTACAGTACTATTGGCTACATGAAGCTGCCCCAAAAGAATACTTCTTCTTCCAAATCCTCTATAACCGATTGGTGACAGGGGACTATCAGCGACTTCGTCCTCAGATTGTAAGCGATTGTCCTCCACATATCCTCCACATGCTCGTGAGGGGAGCGAGATTACCCTATACCAGCAAGTATGCATTGGAGCATAGCACGCTCCATAAGCTGACTTACTTTACCGATAGGGAAATGGACCGAATGAATCAACTATTATCCAAGTGAAACACGCCTATCTGATACTGGCTCATGGAGATTTCGAGCTACTACAGTGTCTCGTCTCTGCTCTTGATGATGAACGCAACGACCTTTACATTCATGTGGATAAGAAGGTGAAAGAGCTCCCTGCGCTAACAGTTCGGAAGAGCCACCTCTACTTGATAGAAGAGCGAATAGATGTGCGATGGGGCTCTGTGCGGATGCTCCAGGCAGAGTTCGCTCTCTGGAGAGCTGCTACCCGTGGTGCACCTTACCAGTATTATCATCTGATATCTGGTGCCGATCTACCCCTCAAGTCGCAGGATGAGATCCATACCTTCTTTCACGCACACCAAGGTCAGGAGTTTATAGGCTACAGCCAGTACGACTACTCCAAAGAGGTGATGCGGAAAGTGCAGCGCTACCACCTATTTGGAGCCCACTTCAAGGGACAAGGACTCCTATTTTCTCTGATGAAAGCCACTAGGTACCTCTTTATCAAGATTCAAGAGCTCGTAGGTTGGAAGCGACATCGCAAGATGGAGTTCAAGAAAGGAACGCAGTGGGTCAGTATCACCCATCAGCTCGCACTATTCCTACTCTCCAAGGAGCGTGAGACACTGAAAACCTATCAAGGTACCTTCTGCTGCGATGAGATAATGGTACAGACGTGGGCATGGCACGAGCCACGCTTTAGAGTGGCTATCTTTGATACACATGATGAGGGACATGGTTGTATGAGGTTGATCAATTGGCGGAATAACCAACTACCAGATTTTACGATGCAAGACCTCCCAGCCCTTCAATCCTCATATGCACTCTGGGCAAGAAAGTTTAGCTCAAAGCAGCATGAGCTGGTCTCCACTCTTTTAGAAGGGGTTACGCATTAGAAAAAGTCTTGTACCTCATACTGTGTATAACATAAACAACTTAAATTCATCAAAGCACCCGAAGGGTGCCACTCAGCTAGCCTCCGGTCGAAGACCGGCGGGAAACATGAGATATCCCTTCCCCACGACCCTTGTGGTCGCACAAACCAATGCGAGTGCGACCACAAGGGTCGAATATCTTACCGTACCTTATCCCCGCCAGTCTTCGCCCGGGCTACCTGCAAACTTACAGCTATCTGAGTGGCACCCTGGCGGGTGCTTTGATATTTCTAATGCGTAACCCCTGCCCCCTCCCCCTAAAAAAGCCCAAAAAGATTAGTTAGTTTCGCTAAAAATAAGTAACATTGTAGGGCGTTTTTGAATTTGTGGGGCTAGCCTAATACCTCCCAACTTCATAAGTTATACACTATTTAATCTTTTACTAACAAACAGATGAAGTCTTTATTAAACTATGAATTGCTGAAGTGGCATCGACTTCTTCCTACACACTACAGGAGGCTGACGGCAGTGACCTTTGTGGCATGCCTATGCGCTCTCTTAGCGTTACCCAGCTGTACCAGCGAAGGGTATATGGATGAGCTAGCTACTATTGAGCTTTCTGAAAGTGGTATTCTATCCTTCGAAGACCACTCCTCCTCTCACAATGTGCAGGTGCAGAGTACCGCCGGGACATGGCAGTGCTACACTTTGAATCAGTGGATCACCGTTAAGAATCGGGATGGTGTCCTTGAAATCTCTGTGACAGACAATCTCTTGCCAAAGGAACGCCGAGGTAGTGTGATTGTGAAGTCGGGAAAAAGCCAGAGGCAATTGACTATTATCCAAGCAAAAGCAAATCCCAAAGTGGAGACCTCTATCGATGAGCCGAAAGTGGATCAATTTGGTGGCCTCATTACTATTGATGTGATTACCAATAGCGAGGATTGGAGGGCTGAGACCGAAGAGCAGTGGATCGAGCTGACTGCTCTCCCTTCGGCCTACAAGCTTCAGCTGAAGGTGCAGCCCAATAGGAGTAGGGAGCCTAGGGTAGGCAAAGTGCTGATCATTACAGGTGCCGATAACAGAGTAGCGCGTGAGATATCTGTGGAGCAATCGGGTATCAACTACTTTATCTTGCCTTATATGAACTTTGAATCGGCCACACGACAGGATATCCAAGCCTTTGAGGAGAAGCGAGGTGGCACGATCGAGTTTACTCACGAGCGTTTCTTTGACTTTACTACCACGAGTGTCGCTTTCCCACGTGTGAGCTATACCATATATGAGGGTGGAGCTTACCTACATGCTCAGCTTGATGCCGCTTCTACCCGCATCCTTACGGGCCCATCAGAGCGTCAGCAACTGGTAGATTTCCTCAATCAGTCTGGCTTTACAATCGAGCTAGGGGAAAATCACTTCCAGCATAATAAGATGAGCAATCTGGAGGTGGAGATCAAGCCGTACTACAAGAATACCCCTCACCTGCTCTTTACCTATACTCCTAAGCAAACTAAGGAGTATCCTACATTCGACGAGCTCCCTCTAGGATTTACTCGTTTTGACCTTGGTGTGGAGGGAGTGAAGGCCTACGAAGCTGCTCATGGAGGGCAGATGACCTTCCCATATAGCGAGGATGACCTCAGATGAGATGGAATATGAGACTGAGGCTGGAAAGTATGGCGCAGATGGTCGCCTTTATTTCCTTCACAAAGATAAAGAGGGCAAAATCAGCGTGGAGCGGACAAGGCAATTCTTTACGCAGACCGAGCTGGCTTGCTGGAATTATAAGGGGTACAACAACTTACTTACCAATGAATTTAAGGCGCTAGCCAAGCGAGAGGGCTTTGAATTTGTGGAGTACAATATCCTGGAGCAGGTGTATGTCTTTGTCTCCAAGCAACGCAACCTTACGATGGCGGTGCAGTGGTTTAAGTTTTACGGAGATCCTAAGCCGGTGTTAGTAGTACAGGTCAATCCTGGCTCTAGGCTAGTATCTCACTCATTAAGTGTCGAGAGTAATCAAGAAAGAAGTCGAAAGAATAGATAAAAAATACATTACCATACTCATATATTATGAATACAATCAATAACTTTATAAAGTCCTCTCTACTCTCGCTCTTCGTGGCGGTGGTGGCTTTGGTAGCTTGTACACCTCAAGCTACGATGGAAGAACCCTCTGTGATAGAGGTGGCTAGTGACGCTATCCAACTGCCTAAGGAGGCTGGCGAAAAGATCATCGATGTGAAGAGCAATAAAGAGCAATTGGTGGCTGTCTCTAATCGTGATTGGGTCACAGCTACGCCTCAGGAAGGCTCTATCAAACTGGTCTATGACGAGAATAGCCAGATCACCGCACGTAAGGCTACCATTATTATTCAGGCTGGTGATGCTGTACATCAGGTGACGGTAACGCAGGAGGGAAGCCCTATCTTTGTGCAGACGGCACCTGAAAATATCGTCCTCGACCCTTGGGAGTATGAGAGCGAAGTGAGTGTGCGTCTCAATGGAGATAAGTGGACTGTCTCCAGTAGCGAAGAGTGGCTGAAGGTGACGGCTTTCCCTTGGAAGAATCAAATCAAGCTCTCTGTGGCGAATAATAAAGGTGGCGAAGATAATAAGAGTCAGGTACGTACTGCAGAATTGCTCTTTCAAGTAGAGGGCGTGGCAACAACAGCTACTATCACAGTGACTCAGAAGGAGTGGCCACTATTTATGCTACCATTTATTGACTTTGAATTTGGCACTAAGAGTATTGTGACCGCTTTTGAGCTGGAGCGCAAGAGTATGGTGGCAGCAATTACGGGCTCTAAGTTTATCGACTTCAATACCATTAGCCCATTTATTTCTCGTATGAGCTATGTTTTCTCTACCCGTGGCGTACTGGAGTATGCACAGATGGATGTGTCGGAGCCCTACAAGAGGTACAATGATGAAGGCGATGAGGTGATGCTCGATGAGGCGTATGATATCATTATTAAAGGCCTTACCGATGCTGGATTTACTGAGAAGCGTGGCGAGAACCAGCTTTATCATCCTGAGAAGCGTGTCTTAGCGGAGGTGAAGCGTAAGTATGCTTCTAATCCCCATGTGCTTTACTCTTATATCCCTAAGCAAAAGGTGAAGTATCCAACCTTCGAGAAGTTCCCATACCCTGAGGTGCCATTTGGCTCTGACTATGCCAAGGTGGAGACTTATGAGGCCAATAATGGAGGCGTATACGATGCCTCTACCTCTCAATATGATACTAAGAATAATCTCGCCTTTATTGCCTATAAGGTGCCAAAGAGTAAGCAGATTAAATACCGCAATTACTTCTTCACTTATAAGGATGAGAAACCAGGTGAGTTTGTTGGTATCATGCAGGAGTGGTATGACTTCAACCTGGTATATTACGAGAATAATGGTCACTTCTATATGACAGAGGAGTTCACTGCATTGATGGAGAAGGAGGGCTTTAAGTACAGAGGCAAGACAGACGACAAAAATCAATTTGACTTCTTTGTCAATGATGCTAAAGGCTTACTGCTGAAGGTGAAGTTTGCTCACTTCGAGGGAGCAGAGGATCCATCTCTTGTGCTCTTTATGCAGCCATACCACTCTGGAAAGAGTAGCCAAAAGCTATCTTTGCCTATGCCTAAGCAGGGAAGAGTAGCAGGTGTGAATCACGTGGGTAAATAACTTCTGTAGAAATTATTATGACTATGAAGAGTAGATTCTTTCTCCTTATAGCACTCTCTATGCTCCTTGGTACAGCTAGCTGTACCAGTGAGCGGAGGGGTGTTGTGGAGATGCCAAGTGAAAGGCCTACGGAGGTGGTACCCGCTAATGGTGTAATGACCAACCTCTTAAGGGTGAAGCTGAGTGAGACGTATCAAGCACGTGTGGGTGAGCGAAGCCTTAGAGCTACAGATGATGGTGATTGGACGACTAATGTGCCTGAGTTCACTGAGTGCCTGAAGGAGATAGGGGCTGTGGAGGTGCGTCCGCTCTTCCCTATCGATCCAAAGTTCGAAAAGCGTATGCGTAGAGCTGGCTTGCACCTATGGTATGATATCGTACTGGATGAATCAAAGGCCAATGGAGCTCATACAAGAGCATTGGCGGAGGTGAAGCAATTGCCCGGCGTGGAGATCGTGGAGCAGGTGCCTATCTATCGGCAAATGGATGAGGAGCCACTGCAATTCTTCGGAGCTGATCTGCGCGCGTTTGACTTTAACCCGGTGAGACCAGATCAGGTGGCTTATCCTTTTAATGACCCTATGCTGCCTAAGCAGTGGCACTACTTTAATAATGGTAGTGGCCTAAAGTCTGTCAAAGGCGCCGACCTTAATCTCTTTGAGGCGTGGCAAAAGGAGGTGGGAAAGCCCAATGTAATCGTTGCGGTGATCGATGGTGGTGTTTACTATGACCATGAGGACCTAAAGCAAAATATCTGGGTCAATCCTAAGCCTGGTGTCACAGGTGAGAAGTATGTGGGTGATATCCACGGTTACAACTTCGCCGATGGTAATGCCAATATCGCTTTTGATGCACACGGTACTCACGTCGCTGGTGTGATCGCTGCGGTCAATAATAATGGCGTTGGCGTCTCAGGTATAGCAGGTGGCAATGGCTCGGCCAACTCCGGTGTCCGTGTGATGGTCTGCGATGCCTTTGGCGCTGGAGGAAAGGGACAAGCTTTTGAGCAGGCCTTTGTCTATGCCGCCAATCACGGAGCAGTCATCAGCCAAAACTCTTGGGGCGGAGCTAAGTTCTTAGCCCCATCCCTTAAGGCAGCTATCGATTACTTCATTGATTATGCTGGTTGCGATAATAATGGCAATCAATTGCCCGACTCTCCAATGAAAGGCGGCGTAGTACTATTCGCGGCAGGAAATGAGAGCTCAGATGATATTGTCTATCCAGCAGCTTATAGCGAAGTCGTAGCCGTAGCCGCTATGGCTCCCGATTGGAAGAAAGCTTACTACACCAATCGTGGAGAGTACGTAGATATCACCGCTCCTGGTGGCGACTTACACTATCCAGGTGGGCAGATCTATAGTACCTCGGTGAAAGTCGATAAAGATGAAAGTGGCAATATCCTTCAAGCTAGGAGTTACTACGAATTCATGCAAGGAACTTCCATGGCGTGTCCTCATGTAAGTGGTGTAACGGCCCTAATCGTCTCTCACTTCGGAGGCCCAGGCTTTACAAATACCGAGTGTAAGCAACAGTTGCTTACCGCCCTTCGCCCCGCCGATATTGATGCTATTAACCCTGGTTTCGAAGGCGTATTAGGCAATGGGTATCTCGATGCTGCTCGAGCCCTAGACCGCGACCAAAAGAAAGCTCCAAAGGCTATCAGCCAGTTGAAGATAGAGCCACAGTACACAGCCCAGACCCTATGCTTCAGTGCCGTTGCGGACGAAGACGATCGTACTGCCACCTACTACTATGTATACTACGATGATGAGAAGGTTCTTAACAAAGAGAATTATAAAGGTGCCAAGTCAAGGCGTCTCTTTGGACTCAATTATGAGCCAGGCGACGAAATACAAGCCCTCTTCAAGAATCTTAAGCTCGATCACGAGTACCACTATGCTATCGTAGCAAAGGATAGGTGGGGAAATCTCTCAGAGCCTACCTTCATCTCCGGTAAAACCCTCCTCAATCATCCACCAAAGATAGAGGTGGTAAGCCAGAGCCAGAAGCGGATAACTGGTACCGAGCAATCAGAGATCAAGGTACTCTTGAAAGACCCAGAAAGTCATAAGGTTACTTATAGTCTTTCAGGCAATCATACTGGAGTACGGATCGAAGAAGTGAGCCCCACCGAGCTCATCCTACACCTATCAGCCCGTGGTGCCATAGGCATCCATCAGTTTACGCTCAAGGTGACCGATGAATTTGGAGCCTCATCAACCCAAGAGTTTAGCTTCGAAGTATACACCAACTCAGCACCAGTATTGAGTACGCCACTACCTAAGACCCTCTTCCTCACCGTTGGGAAGCCAGCCATTGAGCTAGACCTCTCCAAGTACGTAGTAGATCCCGATGGGCACAAGATTACCTATCAGATTGCCTCCGGAGCCAATAGTGAAGCGCTAAAGAGCCAGATGAATGGAGCAATTCTTACGATTACCCCTAATAAAGTAGGCAAGGGCACCGTACAGCTAAAAGCAGTCGATAGCCAAGGCGCCGACCTCTATATTTCTATCAACGTAAGAGTCGTAGATAGCGATATCGTTTATCACGTATACCCTATCCCTACCTACGATGTACTGCACGTACTCCTCAATAGCAAGATGAGAGATGTAGAGCTATCAGTAGTGAATGGTGAGGGAACCAAAGTACTACGGCAGCACGTGACCAATCCTACAGATAAGTCGTTGGAGGCTCGAAATATAGAGCTAAATGTACAGCAACTGTCAGGCGGGGTTTATACCTTAGTAGTAAAGAGTGGTAGTGAGAGCTATTACCGTAAGTTTGTTAAATATTGATGAAGACTTATCGTATGATTACTAGATATTGCAAGAGCAAGGCTGTAGCAAGCCTCTTCGCCCTATTATTTGTCATGGGCCTCACCAGCAACGCTACCGCACAAGAGTCCCCAACACTCTCTTTTGTACGCCACAATTACGACCTCTTTTCAGAGGGTATGGGCGTAGGTGCCGGTGCTAGCTATGGACGCACACAGTATATATACACCTCTCCTACCTCCATATTCCGTAACGACGTCCAAGGGATTACAGCATCCTGGACCACTAAGTATCTACCCAATGAGGAGATAGGGTATAATACCGGGAGAAGCGTCTACAACGCCCTCTCCCTCGGCTGGCGAATAAAGCAACACGCCATCCTCGTGGGAGCCCGCTATGCACATAGCCCCAAGATTCTTACCGCCAATCAGTATGGCGACGGCCGTATGCTAGTCCCTAGAGACCTCTCAGTGGACCTCGGCTATGCCCTACAGATCAACGATGCTTGGAGCGCCTACGCTATAGGCCACTTCGTGATGTCGCAAATCAATAAAATTGCCTATACCGGTGGCGGAAGTATTGGCGTAAGTTATGCCCCCCAAGCCATTGGCAGTCTAGTGCCCACCCACTGGTCCCTCTCCCTTCGCAATGTAGGGGGATTGGTGCAGTACGGCAAGGCCGGCGGTAAGTACCGTATGCCAGGCTCCGTCACCTTCTCTGGTGACGCCGCCTACCAGCTCCACCCCGATTGGCTACTCCAAGGAATGGTTTCTGCCGACTACGTGTTGCAGCCACTCAAGTCCAAGGTATACACCGTCGGTGGAGGTCTCAGCCTAGCTTATCAAAAAGGGTTGAGCATGCGATTGGGAGGCGCCTTCACCAATCACATGAGCTATCTATCAATGGGCCTTGGTTACCATTTACTGGATCGCATAGACCTCAGTCTTAGCTACCGCTTATGTGCCCAAGATAGAGCCTTTAATCAATTTGGCGTAGGGCTCTCCTTTGATTTATGTAAATCAAGAGACACCTCCAAACCATTTATCTACTAATTACCGTAGGTAAAGAAATAGCCCAAGGGGAGG
>USJF01000003.1 GCA_900554935.1 uncultured Porphyromonas sp. | reverse complement strand
TTTGTAACTAAGCGATCATTGAGTTTGTAACTAAGCGATCATTGAGTTTGTAACTAAGCGATCATGGAGTTTCGAACTCGATGATCGCTCAGTTACAAACTCAACTTTTATTCTTATAACCCAATGATTTATAACCAATTATAAGAACTGACCCAGGCTGAGGCATCAATCACTCAAAATTCATCCTTATTAACTAGCATTGAGCCCATTATCTTCATAAAAAGATAGGTATATAACTGGCCTTGCGACGCTATCTAACGTCCAGAATTTATTCGGCAATAATCCCCAACTCCGCACCGCTGGCGAAGTCGAGTTGATTGTGGCTGGAGAGAGCATTAAAGCGGATATATCGGGCTCTCTTCGGCTTTGAGAGCATCACCTTTTGCGCAGCTTTTGAAGGAGTTAATTCGCCTTCCACCACAGGAGCGCTCCAGTTGACCCCATCCGAAGAGAGCTGAAGAGAGTACTTCTTCACCATCCCATTAGAAGAGCCATCCTGACGCTGGGTAAAAATAAAGCCCTTGATGAGCCGCTCCTCTCCAGCATCTAGCTCAACCCAGTGAGGATATTGAGCCACCGTCACTGAGTACATACTGTGCCAAATAGACCTAGGATCACCATCCACCAGATGCTCTGCCTTTCCGCCACCCGTCTCCTCACTCGAAGCTCTGAGCACCTTTACCGGAATCTCCTGAATCCTCGGGAAGGTGATAGTGGTAGCGAGCCAAGGCTCTCCCTTAGGGAATGCAGTCACAGTACCACCCTCGCGCAGGTCAAAAGGCTGACTATAAAGCTGTGCTTTTTTGGCCTTATCTACCTTGAAAAGTAGCTCCTTGCCATTGCCCGTGATGGTCACCACCCCACTTTGGTCTCGGGTAATCCCAACTGGATGAATCTCTGGCATCGCCACACGCTTTTCCGTGCCTGCCGGACGGATCAGCAAGGAGTAGCTACTCCCATCGCCCAAAATCCTATCCTCAGGCAACGGTGCTCCTTGACCACAAGAATTACCACCAAGCCCAGTAACTCCAAGATCCAAATGGATATGTGTGCCGGAGCTCTTGGGAAGTTGATAAGGGTGCGGTGCCAGCATCAGCTCGAGTGCCGTCCAAGGAAGCACACTAGCCGACATTGCGCCCTCGGCGATAAAGGCGAGGCCATGGCCATTGGCATCGGTCACCTCTGTCCATCTCACTCCCTCACGATTGCCCATACTCTGAGGCTTAGGAAAGTGGACAAACTGCTCAGCCACACTGCTCTTATATAGCTCCACCTGAGCACCCGCATCACGGTCATTGTAATTATTAAGCGGGCCACGACCGTAATAGGTGAGCTGGTCAAACTGTGGTGCCATTGACAATTCATAGCCCAAGCGGGCGAGGTTTACTCCTTTCTTATTAGAAGTGATATTGGCAGTAAGAGCTATAGAACCATCGGGATAGACTGTCCAGACCTGAGTTGTGACGAACTCAAAGTCCTGTTCGCCTTCGATTTCTTCAATCTCAAAACGTCCAGTATATCCACCCTTCAACTGATAACGGTGTGGCGCTTGGCTCTCCACTACATAGAGCATCGAGATGGAGCCATCTTGATTGCGATGAAACTTCTTGCTAATCGCCTTATGCGATAAATTGTGCAGGCCATTTTCAATCCAGCTATCCCTTGCCCAATTATCATTATCCACGGGGGCTCTAAAGGCCGAAAGACGAGGCCCATTGCCAGGAGTGATGAGTGCCACGCCATTATAGATGTATTGCGCTATTGACCCTGTAGCATCATCAAAAGAGAGCTCAAACTTATCCCCCTTGAGGGTATTTCCCTTGAGCTGAAGAGGCGATGCACCCGCAGATAAGTCGGCTAGCTGTAGGTTGTGGTCTTGCTCCTTGAGAAGAAGTTGCTCCGCCATCTGCACAAAGCCTGCTTTCGCCCACGGATGATCCTGCTTTAGACGAAGCTCTATATTAAGGAAGAACTCCTCTGGCTGCTCCATCACCTGCGAACGATTAAAGGGCAATTGAATAATCGCACTGCTCCGTGGGTTAATAGTAGGCATCGGCACTACCTTTTCGGCCATCGTCTCGCCCGCCCGCATCAACTTCACCACCAGCTCCAAATCATCGAGCGTAGTGAAGTAGCGCTTATTAAAGATGGAGATCGCTCCCTTCTCCAAGTCCACCGCCTTGATAGCTACATTTTGGTACACCTTCTTCACCTCTTGATACTCAGGCTTCGGAGTGAGGTCGGGGAGCATCACCCCATTCATACAAAACATACCATCATTTGGCTTGTCTCCGAAGTCTCCTCCGTATGCCATATACCGCTCACCAGTAATGGTATCGTAGGTGTAGATAGATTGATCCACCCAGTCCCAAATGGCGGCACCGCAGAAGAAGTTGGTACTCTCCATCGCCTCCCAATAGTCGGCCAAGTTGCCCCCAGCATTCCCCATGCTGTGGGCATACTCGCTGATATGGAATGGATACTTGATATCGTAGCTACCTTTAACTGCTTCCCTTGTCCAAGCGATAGAAGGATATTGATTAGAGCCCATATCCACGATGCTATTATTTCGCTCATACTGTACTGGTCGACTAGGATCGAACTTATGCAAAGCCTCATAGGCCGCCTTGAAGTTATCACCAGGGCCACCCTCATTACCGAGCGACCAAATCACGATGGAAGGCGAATTGACCGTCGCAGCAGCCATCTCCATCACCCTCGCCACGTGGGCATCTCTGAACTCAGGCACGTGTGAGAGCGACGCATCTCCGTAGTAATATCCATGGCTCTCGACATTGGCTTCGTCCTCAAGGTAAAGTCCGTAGAGATCGCAAAGGTAATACCAAATAGGTGTATTGGAGTAGTGCGAAAGACGTACATGATTGATATTGCCCCTCCGCATCAAAGCAATTTCCTGTAGCATCCGCTCCTTAGAAATCGTCTGACCCGTCTCGGGATCCGTTTCGTGCCGATTCACCCCCTTCAGCTTCACCGTCTTACCATTCACATAGAAATACCTTCCGGCAAGTCCAAACTCATCCTCTTCGGCGGGCGTCTCCCTGATCACCACCTCCCTAAAACCTGTCACGATAGATGCGGTCTGCGTCACCCTTCCACTAGGGTCCAAAAGCTCCACCACTAGTGTATAGAGATTAGGCTCCTCGGCACTCCATAAGGCTGGGTTCGTTAGCTCCAACTGGCCCGTTACCACCTTGTATTCATTGGTCTTTATATTTGGCACATCGATAGCAAGTGTGACGCCCGTGGGGTGATTGCTCTGCGAATAAAGCTCATTTCTATAAAGTGTGTAGCGGAGTTGATACCCCTTCAAACTCTTCTTACTCTGATTGCGAAGCTCCGCCGTCAATTGCATCGCCCCCTCCTTGTAATCATGGCTCAATGAAGGAATGGCGATCAAATCTCGAATATGTGCCTCAGGCTGAGCTGTCAGGTAGACCGAACGGAAAATACCAGGCAGGCGGAACATATCTTGTGCCTCGAGAAACGATCCATCACTGCTACGATATACCTCCACCGCCACCTTATTCTCCCCCTTCACCAGATAGGGAGTAATATCAAAGGCAGCACGATTGCGTGAGTTTTTGCTAAAGCCCACATACTGCCCATTGATCCAAAGGTAAAAGAAACTATTCACCCCATCAAAATTGAGCATCACCCGCTCCCCTTGCCAATCGCGAGGAAGCGTAAAACTCCTCACATACGAGCCCACCTCATTACGATGCTTATAGGTGGTCCAACTAGGATCAGGCTCCCGCATCACCCCACCCTTCCAATCGTCCACCTTTACGGTATGATGGAAGATAAAAGGCTGATTGGCATAGATAGGCGTACCGTACTTCAGAGAGCCATCCTTCTGAATACCCTCCACATTCCACGCACTAGGCACCTTGATATCATCCCAATGCGAAGTATCGAAAGTAGTTTTGTAGAACTCCGTAGGTCGCTCCGAAGGGTTCCCCACCCAGTGAAATTTCCATACCCCATCAAGGCTCATATAGTAGGCGCCCTCCTCCGAAGGCAGGAAAGCTCTAGCGCTATCGTGGCTCTTAAAATTAAAAAAGTAAGCCCTCGGTTGCTCCTTATTATAGCTCAGCTGAGTAGGCGACTCCCACTCACGCCCTGTAGGTCCACTCATATGGCCATACTCAAAGCCCGAGATCTTGTGGAGCTGCTGGGCACTCACTTGACCTCCCAAAAGAGAGAGACAAAGGAGTATCATATACCTTGTCATCCTAATGATTTGCATCTTTCTCAAAAATCCTTATATCAAACAGTTTGCTTTCACGTATCAAACAGTTTCACTTCATATATAAAAGAAGTGGTAGGTATGCATCCAACTGCACACCCACCACTTCGCTAAATGATCACATAGTAGGCCAATGCTATGGTCTAATCTCCTACCTTCTCTGCTTACTTAATTACACCTAGCTCTCGGCCCACCTTCTCAAAGGCAGCCACAGCTCTATCGATATGCTCAGACTCGTGAGCAGCAGAAAGTTGGACACGGATACGTGCCTCGCCCTTTGGCACTACTGGATAGTAGAAACCAGTCACATAGATACCCTCCTCGAGCATACGTGCAGCGAACTTCTGGCTAAGTGGTGCATCATAAAGCATCACAGCGCAGATAGCACTCTGTGTAGGCTTAATATCAAAGCCCAAAGCTAGCATCTTCGTGCGGAAGCGCTCCACATTACCCATCAGCTTAGTGTGTAGCTCATCACTCTCCTCAAGCATCTTAAAGAGCTCAATCCCAGCACCTACCACTGCAGGAGGTAGAGAGTTGCTAAATAGATATGGACGGCTTCTCTGGCGAAGGAGCTCAATGATCTCCTTCCGACCAGTGGTAAATCCACCTACTGCACCACCAAACGCCTTACCAAGCGTACCAGTGATGATATCAATGTGTCCATAAAGGTCGAACTTCTCCGAAACACCCCTACCTGTCTTACCAACCACACCTGCGGAGTGGCACTCATCCACCATCACAAGGGCGTCGTACTTCTCAGCCAAAGCACAGATCTTATCCATAGGAGCCACATTGCCATCCATAGAGAAGACGCCATCGGTCACAACGATACGGAAACGCTGTGCCTGAGCCTCCTTCAGGCGCTCCTCAAGCTCCTTCATATCTCCATTGGCATAGCGATAGCGCTTAGCCTTACAGAGCCTTACACCATCAATAATAGAGGCGTGATTAAGACTATCACTAATGATCGCATCCTCATCTGTAAGAAGTGGCTCGAAGACACCGCCATTGGCATCGAAGCAAGCAGCATAAAGGATGGTATCCTCGGTGTGGAAATAGCGACTGATAGCTGCCTCTAGCTCCTTATGGATATCCATAGTACCGCAGATAAAGCGAACCGACGATAGTCCAAATCCACGCCTATCCATCGTCTCCTTAGCAGCCTTGAGGAGGCGCTTGTTATTGGAAAGTCCAAGGTAGTTATTGGCACAGAAGTTGAGTACTTGCTTGTGTGTGCCATTTTGATCCACAGTAATTTCGGCGAATTGCTCACTGGCGATGATTCGCTCCTCCTTGTAGAGACCAGCTTCCCTTGTCTCCTTTAGCTCCTTCTGTAGGTGTGCTTTAATAGATCCGTACATAATCTTTTTGCTATTTTATAGTTAGATGTGTGGTAAATATTACCGATTATTTTTTCATTCCCTCAAAGATACCTATTATTCTTAACTTGCCATCGATAACACCTCATATTTTTTAGTCGCTCACAATATCCCCCTCCCCATTGCAGGTCTCAGACAGCTATAGCCAGCTCTGTCGCGTCAGGCCACTTCCCGATCAATCCATCACTGGTCATTGAAAATAGACGTACAAGTCTATTAACCAATAAATTAGGAAGGGGGAGAAAATGAGTTCGCAACTAAGTCTTCACCGAGTTACAAACTTAACATTGGCTGAGTTACAAACTCAACATTGACTGAGTTACAAACTAAGCAAATGCTGAGTTACAAACTCGGCAAAGGGCTAGATAGCATACTCTGCCTCAGGAGGTTAAGGCTATGTGCGAAAAAGAACCGCTGGAGAGGGCCGTGCATTAAACTAGGCACAGGTCATTTGGGACTACGACCTAGCTATAGCTTGCTACAGCTCCAGATCGCCAAAGATAAAGGTGGGTGGTTGGATGATGTATAGCTTCTCGGTGGCACGTGTCATAGCGGTATAGAGCCAGCGACAGAAGGAGAGGTCGATCATCTCGGGGGTAAGGTAGCCAAAACTTAGGTAGACCTCTCGCCACTGCCCGCCCTGTGCCTTGTGGCAAGTCATGGCGTAAGAGTACTTTATTTGCAAAGCATTGAGATAGGGATCTTGCCGGAGTTTTTGATAGAGCATCCGTCGGGAAGTACACTCGGGATAGTCTTGGCATACCCCTTGATACAGTCGCTCTCTTTGCTCTGGAGAGAGGCTGGGAGCCTGTGTGAATAGACTATCTAGGAGTATCTTGGCGGAGACGAAGCCTCCATGCGGGTCGCGTAGCTCTGCATCTCTAAAGGTGAAGCCATAGAGCTCCTGCTCCCTTCGGCTATTCAGCACCTTTAGGATCTCGCCATTGGCGATGAAGGTACTTGTTGCCTGCCCCTTTTCATCTACGGGGAAGTGAAGGTAGTTGTTGCGCACTACCATAAGGTTTTCGCCTGGTACCACCTCCTCATCATAGTATAGTGTATGGTGCCGGATCGCTTTATTATACTCTTCGG
This sequence comes from uncultured Porphyromonas sp., assembly GCA_900554935.1. GTDB lineage: Bacteria > Bacteroidota > Bacteroidia > Bacteroidales > Porphyromonadaceae > Porphyromonas_A. Next base: position 14,553 of record USJF01000003.1, on the reverse strand, counting down.
CATCTCTATTGGAGCGGGTGATGAGCAAGGTCTCCTCCTGCCCCACCCGCCGATAGGAGTCCTCCATCAGCTCTGGCAAGTCGTAGCCCGAGATGATCTCTACCTCGCCCTTTACCTCGGGCAGAGGGAGTAGAGGTTCGTGCCACTCCTCACCACTCTGTAGGTCAAGGATACGCCCACGCAAGAGGTAACTAAGATAGACAATCTCGCCCCCCTCCTCCTGACGGACAATATCCTTCAGGATACCTTGATAGAGGGTGGAGCAAAAGCCCACTAGATAGTCGGGGACAAGTGCAGGGCTCATCTCGGTACCAACGGGTGGAAGCTGGGCATCATCGCCGATCAGTAGCAGTTTACTTCCTTCTATGCTAAAGCAAAAGTCCACTAAGTCGACACGCAATCGATTACTGCCGAAGGTGCCATAACCATCATTGGCATTATTGATCATTGAGGCCTCATCCACTATATATATAGTACCAGGCTGGTGCTTATTGTACCCTACTTCGTACGAGACGCCATCCTGTGAAATCCTCTGCCTATAGATGGTTCGATGGATAGTATAGGCGGGTAAACCACAATACCCCTCAAGTACTTTCGCCGCACGGCCTGTAGGAGCGAGCAACATCTGAGGATATAGGATGCTCTGGAGCATGTGGGAGAAGGCCCCTACTAAACTACTCTTGCCAGTCCCAGCATACCCACGCAATAAAAAGATGGAGTGCTCGGGAGCCTGTGCGAAGAAGTTCTGAAGCTCATTGATCACTTCGCTCTGGCTAGAAGTAGGTATAAAACCAAAAAAATCCAATATCTCTGGGCGATTATTACTCATATTGTTGGAAAATAGCTATATTTGAACGCTGATTTGTATGGCTGTCTGAATAAAAGTTGCTACTTTTGTAGAGACGACTGTAAAGTGGTGCCGTACGAGCATTGATATTGAATGCAAAATAACAAATATATTTGAAGGTATGAAAATTTTATCAAGAGTTTTATTGGTCCTCGCTATTATAGGACTTGGCTGGGCGGTATACAATAGCATCCGTGTACCGGTTGACTTTGAGAATACTAAGGCCGCAAGAGAGAAGGCGGTGATCAAGGAGCTAATGGATATCCGCTCTGCTCAGATTGCTTACAAGCAGGAGAATAACGTGCACGCCGCCAACTTTGAGGAGCTTCGCAACTGGCTCAATACTGGGACAGTGAAGTCGGTACGCAAGGTGATGGAGCTTTCGGAGAAGCAACTACAAGATGGTATGACTGAGCAAAAGGCTTGGGATATCGTAAAGAAGGCGAGAGCTACAGGCAATTGGAAAGAGGCTGAAGAAGCAGGCCTATCCTCAATCATCAATGGTGAGCGTGTCTCTTTTACTCGTGATACCACTTATCTGAATGCCAAAGAGGCTATCTTCGGTGCCGACTATGATACTAATAAGCTAGGTATCATACCTTTCTCTAATGGTGCCACTTTTGAGATGGATACAGCTAGCGTGAAAACAAGCTCGGATATCTCTATCAAGATCTTTGAGGCTAAGGCAGACTATGATACCTATCTTGGCGACCTGAATAAGACTGAGCTGATCAACCTTAAGGACCGTGTCAATAAGATTGGCAAGTATCCTGGCCTGAAGGTAGGATCGCTTACGGAGATCAATAACAACGCAGGTAATTGGGAGTAAGCTACATACCCCACTAGTCTAATCACTTATAAAGCACACTCCTCTCTATCTAATAGCGGAGGAAGTGTGCTTTTCTGCAACCCTTATGAGAGAGATAAAGGAGATCCATCCAAGAGAAGAGGAGCAGAGCCTTTCGGCAAAAGAGGCTCTGGGCGTAGAGGCTCGTATCACTCTGGAAAATGAGATGATATTCTTCTTGGCTGAAGAGCAAGAAGCCGACAAACCTATATTGGCGACAAGTATCTCTACAATAGGCTCTGACGAAGGCGGTATGCAGCAACTATTCTGGAGCCATCCGCTTTTATCTCTTCCATTTAAGAGCACGACCATCCTAGTGGAGGATGGAGCCCCTTTTGCCATTATTCCGGAGGATCTATTCGATAGCGCTTCGCCCGAAGATTGGCTAGCACTGACTACTGATTTGGAAGGGCGTAAGGTATTGACGAAGGCAATTGAGGAGGAGCATCTCCATATTGTCTACTCTGTTAATAAGGAGCTCTTTGACTTCTGCCAACGCTCTTTCTCCCTACCATCCTTCGGGCACCATATCTCCACACAAGTCATCTACACACTGCGGAAGTCGAGGCGTGAGCATCCGCAGCTGGTTACGGCCTATATTAGTAAGGAGTTTATACAAGTAGTGGTAGCTCGGTCGGGGGAGTTGCTTCTCGCCAACCTGTATAGGATTGTCTCTGAGGCCGATTGTCTCTACTACATTACAGCATTGTACCGCCAATTTCAATTGGATCCTCACTCCGACCCTCTCTACCTATTTACTAATAGGGCACAGGAAAGCATCCAGCAACTGCTTGAGAGCAGTGTAGAAAGGATTGAGCTCTCGCCTAGGAGCAAGAAAGCACTAGTACATCCATTGGAGCAATTACACATCGCATGCGGATTATAAGTGGCATATATGGGAAGCGTCGCTTTGAACTTCCCAAGAACTTTAGAGGTCGTCCCACTACAGAAGTGGCAAAGGAGGCTCTTTTTAATATCCTTCAGAATAGGGTCAATTGGGAGGAAACTCGCTTTTTAGACCTCTTTGCGGGTAGTGGTAGCATTGGCTTCGAAGCTCTCTCACGAGGTGCCAAGGAGGTGCTGGCGATCGAAAAAGACCCACGCCACACCGCTTTTATCAAATCAGTGGCGGACCAATTGGACGATAATGACTATAGTGTACAGACGCGAGATGTATTTAGCTTCATTGAGAATAGCGATTCTTTTGGCTCCTTTGACCTGATATTTGCCGACCCTCCTTACGACCTCGCTCTGCTTGCCGAAATACCTAGGCGGATTATGAGCAGTCAGCTACTATCCCCTAAAGGCACCCTAGTTGTGGAACACCCCAAAGTCTATGACTTTAGCAATGAGGCGCATTTCTTGGAGATGCGTAAGTATGGGACTGTCCACTTCTCATTTTTTACTTGGAATAATAATCAAAACATATAAAAGCAATTGAATTATGAACTTTCTAATTACACTTCTTACAGGATTTATAGCAGGTAGCGTAGCTGCTTGGATTATGCCAGGAAAAGGCAACTCATGGATCGTAGATATCATCCTCGGACTACTCGGTGGAGTGGTAGGTGGTTGGGTACTAAAATTACTAGACCTCTCTGCAGGCGATAGCTGGTGGGCAGGACTAGTAGTAGCGATCATCGGCGCCTGCATCCTCATCTTTATAGGTCGCCTATTTGGCAAAAAAGGAGAAAAGTAAGCATGAAACGACTCCTATTTATTTCGGTAGCACTGCTGTTTAATCTCCTCAACCTCTCTGCTCAAAGTGGAAAAGTATACCTAGTGGGTGCTGGCCCTGGAGATCCCGACCTTATCACAGTGAAAGGAGCGAAAGCACTAGGTAAAGCAGATGTGGTGCTTTATGACGCACTGGCAAACCCTTCGATTCTTATCCACTGCAAAGGGAATGTGAGATTGATCCCAGTAGGGAAGAGAGCTGGCAAACCATCTCCTTCGCAAGGGGAGATCAATCAACTGCTCATAGATGAGGCGCAGAAGGGCAATACGGTGGTAAGGCTCAAGGGTGGCGACCCTTTTGTATTCGGACGTGGCGGTGAGGAACTGCTCGCTCTGCTTGATAAGGGCATTGATACTGAGGTCATCCCTGGGGTAACAGCAGCGATAGCGGCACCAGCTTACGCGGGGATACCAGTGACGCATCGTGGATTGGCGAGGACCTTTTCTCTTGTTACTGCTAGCACGAAAGATAGCAATCTTACCGAGGCGGTGAAGTGGAAGGCTCTTGTGGAGCAAGGGGGTACTATAGCCTTTTATATGGGTGTAATAGTGATCCCAGATATCTGCCAGCAACTGATCAAGTCGGGAATGTCGCCCGATACACCTGCAGCTATTATTAGTAAGGGCACTCTGCCTGAGCAAAAGGCTTTTCGCGGAGCGCTCAAAGACTTCACAGCTGATTTTACCGACTACGCGAAGCTTACGCCTGGTCTGCTCCTCGTAGGTGAGGTGGTCAATGTGACGGAGAACTACCAGCCCTCAAAAGACAATAATGGGATGAAAGTGCTCTCAATCACACTCAATAGAAAGGTGAGTGAGCTCACGCCAAGACTAGAGAATGAGGTAGCATTGGCCTTTACAATTGCCAGCAAAGACCCTAATAAGTACAGCAAAGAGTACCTAGAGATGCTCAAAGAGGTGGAGTTTACTCACATCGTATTTTCAAATACCAAGAGTGTCGAGGCCTACTTTAAGCTCTGCGAGGAGAAGGGAATCAATGTGATAAGCCCAAAGGCAACCATCATTACTCTTGGGAAGAAGATCACTGACCTTCTCAGCACAAAGGGGTACAATGCCATCACCCTCGGCTCCTACAATGAAGTAGCAAGCTACCTAATCGGCGATAAAGCGAAAGTAATGCCTAGCAGCGTTGACGCCGTGACCGGAGCCTCCAAAAAGCCCAAAGGAAAGTAATATCTACTAAATAAAATATGGGATGATGAAGGAAGAGAAGCGAAATATCTGGAGTGGTCGATGGGGCTATCCAGAGGGTTGGGCGATAGTAGGTGGGCTCCTACTGATTAGCTATATATGGCAATGGGTGATGGGGCCTATCCCCGCAGGCGGTTTTACCCACCCCATTAGTACGGTGGTACTCAGTGTACTAATTATTGCTACACTACTTATCGGTATTCTTTCAAGAAAGCGGGGAAATAAGTTGCACTTCGTCCGCTTCATTGTTTCCCCAGCCGCCACTATTACTTCACTCTCAGCGTTTCTTTTGCTCTTGACCATAATGGGTTTCTCCAAACAGATTGACCCAAGGATGGCTAATGGGCTAGGCGGATTGTTTCACACCTCGGGTTGGAGCGCTATGATCCATTCTCACCCTTTCAATACCATCTACATCTACCTATTACTGGTTCTTGGTTCTGTAACTATTCGGCGACTTTTAGCCTTTAAGTTTTCAGTGAGGGAATTGGGTTTTATGCTCAATCACCTTGGGCTTTATGGATTCTTATTTTTCGCCTTAGTCAGTGGTAGCAATATGCAACGGTATACCATGGCACTAACTGAGGACGAAGTGGAGTGGCGAGGAACGAACCAAGCGACCCATGCAGTGGAGGAGCTTCCGATTGCGTTAGAGCTAAAGCACTTTACGCTCGATGAGTATCCACCAAAGCTGATGCTACTTAATACGGAAACGGGGCAAGTACTCCCTGAGAGTCGGCCCGATATGCTCAACATTGAGGAGATACCTACCACTGGGCTTCTCAACGGTTGGAAAGTCTCGGTAGATGAACTTCTGCCACTTGGTGCACCACTGGTGAGGGACTCCACTATTGTCTTTAGCCAATTCGCCAGTTCCGGCGGTGCCCCTGCAGCACACATCACCGCACACAAGGGGAGTAAGACCTACAATGGTTGGGTGAGCTGTGGAAGCTACTTATTTCCCCATAGAGCGCTTTCCCTTGATGAGACGACTTGCATCATTATGCCTTTCCCAGAGATACGGCAGTACTATGCCACTCTAGATTATTACCTCAAAGATGGTGGTGCTGGAAGTAAGGTAATCTCGGTCAATGACCCCCTCAAGGTAAGGGATTGGTATGTATATCAGCTCAATTTTGATGAGGAGATGAGGCGGTGGGCTACTAGCACAGAGGTTGAATTGGTCTACGACCCGTGGCTTACACCAGTACTCGTCTCCATTTGGGTGCTATTTACAGGAGCAATCTTCTTGCTCCTAGGCCCCTCCAACTCTATCTACAAACGAACTAAAAAAGAAGAGGAATCATTATGAATGAGATCTTACAATTGGCCGATTGGGAAGTATTCCCCTTCTTTGGGATAATCACTATCTTGCTGAGTGGCGTATCGGCCTATCTAGCGTGGAAAGACAAGAAAAATATTGCTATTGCAGTTATGGCCCTTGCCCTGATTGTATTCAGCATCTTTATTGCAGGAATGTGGATGAGCCAAGAGCGCCCACCTATGAGGACTCAAGGAGAGACACGGCTCTTCTACTCACTATTTGTTATCCTATCTGGACTATTGGTCTACATTAGATGGGGCTATAAATGGATATTCAGTTTCAGCACAGTCTTAGCGGGTGTCTTTATCATTACCAATATCCTTAAGCCTCAGCTCCATAGCAAAAGCATGATGCCAGCGCTACAGAGCTTTTACTTTGTACCACACGTGATCTCCTATATGTTTTCATACGGATTGCTGGGTGTGGCGCTCCTCATTGGCATTTACATTCTTTGGAAGAAAAAAGAAAACGACTACCGAAAGCTCTATGTAATGGACAATCTTGTCTACACTGGGCTAGGCTTCTTGATGTTTGGGCTTCTCCTCGGAGCAGTTTGGGCCAAAGCTGCTTGGGGGACCTACTGGGGTTGGGATCCAAAGGAGACTTGGGCCGCCATCACGATGTGTAGCTACTTGATTTTTTTACATATTCGACACTTTTACCCAAGGCGCGTAAAACTAGCTGTAGTCCTACTCATCTTCAGCTTCATCTGCCTACAGATGTGCTGGTATGGAGTGAATTACCTGCCCTCTGCTTCTCAAAGTATACACACCTACGGTATGCAGTAATAGGAATGGTATCCTATCGATTCATTAATACGCTTTTAATATAATTGCACATCAAAGTGAAATTCCATAAAAACATATTTGTAAATTAAAGCAAATACTCACTAAGAAATACCCATTATCTCAAAGAAAATACCTAGCTTTGGGTATTCAATCTAACGATAATCAAGGCAAAGCCGACAGTAGTGATGAAACTAAGAGAAAAGTGGAACCATTTTATCAACACCCTACTACCCACCTACAAAAGTAGAATCGGTGCGGTACTACTCCTCGGCACAATGGCAGGACTGGGTTGCTACCTTATCTATATGTCTAGAGTCTGGAGCTATCTTAGTGATGACCCTGCAACCTGCATCAATTGCCACGTGATGGACTCCTACTATGCCACTTGGGTCCATAGTTCTCATGGTCGTAATGCCACTTGCAACGATTGCCACGTGCCTCACGATAATATTTTCAGCAAATACTACTTTAAGGCGACGGATGGGCTTCGGCACTCTTTCGTATTCACTATGAGAGGGGAGCCACAGGCAATGAAAGCTATACCGGCTAGTCAAAGAGTAATCTACAATAACTGCGTTAGGTGCCACGATCAGCTCAATACGGAAATGGTAAAGACCGGACTACTTGCCGGTGAGCAAATCAGCGATGATAGCAACTTCGCTTGCTGGGATTGCCATAGAGATGTACCCCATGGAGGGGTGACCAGCCTGAGCCGCACACCAAATGCCATTACGCCACTTCCCAAGAGCCCAGTGCCAGAATGGATTGATAAACTTAAGAGTAAAAACTAATTTATAGATATAATAGCTATGACACATCAACGAAAACTTAAGCCTTGGCTAGGATGGTTACTATTTGGTGGTGCTTTGGTAATTGTCTTTTTACTTGGGCTACTCGCAGCCTCTGTCACTGAACGACGAGCCGAGATACAGTCCATCTATGCCAATAAAAAGGTAGAGATCCCCAATGGTGAAGCAAGAAACGAAATCTACGGCATCAACTACCCTAGACAATTCGAGACTTGGCAAAACACCGCAGACACCACATTCGTTAGCAAGTACAATAGTAGCGATATCGTCGATGTCTTAGCTCAGCGACCAGAGATGGTCATCTTCTGGGCTGGCTATGCCTTTAGTCGTGAATATGGCACTCCTAGAGGTCACATGCATGCCATTGAAGATATGCGGAATACCCTACGAGTAGGCAATCCTGGCATCGAAGGGGATAAGGATATGCAGCCAGGTACCTGCTGGACTTGTAAGTCACCCGACGTGCCACGTATGATGAATAAAATGGGAGTGGCAGAGTTTTACAAGACCCGCTGGAGCGAGCTTGGAGACGAGATCGTTAATCCTATCGGGTGTGCCGATTGCCATAACGCTGAGAATATGGAGCTTCAGATCTCCCGCCCAGCACTCATTGAAGCATTCGCTAGACAAGGCATAGATATCACTAAGGCATCACACCAAGAGATGCGCTCCCTTGTCTATGCACAATGCCACGTAGAGTACTACTTCCAGAAAGAGACCTCCTACCTCACCTTCCCATGGGATAAAGGTATGACCATGGAAGGTGGCGAAGAGTACTACGACGAGACCGATTACTACGACTACATCCATCCACTCAGCAAAGCGCCAATTCTCAAGGCTCAGCATCCCGATTTTGAAGTTGCCCAAAAAGGTATCCACGCGCAGAGAGGTGTCTCTTGTGCTGATTGCCACATGCCCTATATAAGCGAGGGTGGAGTAAAGTTTAGTGACCACCACATCACTAGCCCGCTTAAGCACATAGACCGTACTTGCCAAACCTGCCATAGAGAGAGCGAAGAAACACTTAGGCAGAACGTCTACGATCGCCAAGCAATGGCTCTTGAGGTACGAGATAAGCTAGAGCAACAATTAGTGAGAGCACACCTAGAGGCCGAATTTGCATGGAAGAAGGGCGCTACCGAAAGCGAAATGGCTCCCGTCCTTAAGTTGATTCGCCAAAGCCAGTGGCGCTGGGATTACGGAGTGGCTACTCATGGAGGCTCTTTCCACGCACCACAAGAGATAACTCGTATTCTGAGTGCAGGTCTTGAGAAGGCGATGGAGGCAAGACTAAAGATTAGTCAAGTAGTTGCCCGACATGGATTCGTAGGAGATATTCCACTACCTGATATTAGCACCAAGGAGAAGGCACAAAAATACATTGGTCTCAACCCTGAAGAGCTACACCGCAAGAAGGATGAATTCAAGAAGGTAATCGTGCCACAATGGATACAATCTGCCAAGGAAAAGGGGACACTCTATACCGCTAAAGCTATTTAAATGAAGTAACTGATAGAGATACTACATTCCCCAACCATATAAAACAGCCTAAAGATCGCTCAGCATCTTTAGGCTGTTTTCTTTTTGACTCACTTCAATCCCAATCATTACATTGCCCTAAACTATCATCATATTGGCCTATTTTACCAAATTATGGCACAACAATAACCAATAAAATGAAGAACTACCGCCAAACCCCACCGATATTAAGGAGAAATTGGAAGAAACTGAGAGGGGTAAAACAAAGAAAGCAATTGGTTACTTTAATTCACTTCCATAAATCTACTCACCTTTGGCAAGAGTCCTCATTCCGTAGCCCTGCGGAATAGATTCCGTATACTAGCGGAATGCGTTCCGTATACTAGCGGAAAGAATTCCGCAAGTATACGGAATGTGTCTGAATTATAGGGCAACTAAGAACCTTGTCTGAAACCTTCTTCTAGCCTTGTACGCAATAAATGTTGGGTGAAAGTTTGTTTATCTACGAAATTATCGTAACTTTGCTACGAACAAATCGTAGAAAGGATATTGATCGTAGATAACAACAATATGAGTGAGCCAAACTTTCTAAACGGACTATCCCCTCTCGAGGAGGACTTTATGCGTGCACTATGGCATATCGGAGAGGGAGAGATCAGCGATGCTATCCCCTTGATGGAGCATTCGGACACCCCTTACACCACGGTGGCTTCGGTGGTCAGCAAGCTGGAGAGCAAAGGATATGTTACTCGCACGGGGAAGCGACGTGGTCACCTCTATGCCCCTTTGGTAAGCCTGGAGGAGTACACCGACAAGACCATCAAATACATTGTTGCCAACTTCTTCAAAGGCTCGTACAAAAGTCTAGTGCAGCACTTTGCTCAGGAGGAGAAGGTGAGCAAGGAGGAGATATCGGAGATTCTGAAACTAATTGAAGAGGAGTAAGTGGTATGATGATTTGGTTGAAATATCTAGGGCTGTCGGGGATAGGGATTGCTCTCTTTTATCTCCTCGGAGTGGTATTGCTCCGCAAAAGCACCCTACTCCGAGCCAAGCGGTGGTATTACCTTATCGCCATCGTTTTTAGCCTTTTGCTCCCTCTGCTCTCTTTAGCAGTACCAGAAAGACATGCAGAGGAGGTACAAGATAGGCTACTCCCCAGCTTCACCATCGTGATAGAGGAGGAGCCAACCATCACTGCACCTGCTACAAAGAGAAACACTATTGACTGGACCAGAGTGCTGATGGCAACTTGGGCTATTGGTGCAGCAAGTACGCTCATCTGGCTCACCTCTGGCGGGTACAAACTCTATAGATTATGCCGTACTTCCACGAAGCGCGAGCTCAGTCACAACGCCACACTTTATGAGGTAGATGAAGAGCTAGCCCCCTTCACGATTGGCAGGGCGATCTTTATCCCCAAGTCATTATCACAAAGCGATATCACACCCACTATTCTGTCGCATGAGCTGGAGCACATCAGGCAGAAGCACTATTGGGATATCATCATTAGTACGGTGCTGCAGCCCTTACAGTGGTGGAATCCATGTGCGTGGGGATTGCTCCAACAACTGCGCACCAACCTTGAGTATCTAGCAGACCAAGGGGTGTTGCGAGAGGGAAGAGACCGAAAGACCTACCAGTACCAGTTACTGGAGTGTACACTAGGCCGAAAGGTAGAGCTACCCTCGCTCTCATTTTCTATGCAAAACCTAAAGAAACGAATCGTAATGATGAACAGCAAGAACAAAACCAACAAGAAACTAGCCATAGTTTACGCACTTTCGGCACTTCCAGTACTTGCCTTCTTGGCACTCGGTACTCAGATGGTCACGATCAAGCAAGCCCAAGCAAGCACCATCACAGAAGTGGCTCCGCCACCAACCAAAGACAAGGTCTTTGAAAAGCTAGATGAAATGCCAGAATTCCCTGGTGGACAAAAAGCAATGATGCAGTGGCTCAGCCACAACATACAGTACCCTAAGGATGCGATAGATGCCAAGATAGAGGGGCGTGTAGTGGTATCATTTATTGTCGAGAAGGATGGCTCCATCTCCAATGCCAAAGTAACAAAGGGTGTGCACGAGTCACTAGATAAGGAGGCGCTGAGAGTGGTTAATGCGATGCCTAACTGGAAGCCAGGTATGCAGGATGGCCAGCCAGCAAGAGCCCGCTTTACCATCCCCGTCAGCTTCAAGCTCCCCAAGCCTGCCACAGCACCAACCAAATAACCCATAATATATATAAGAAATGGGCTAGACCATCCGATGATGATCTAGCCCATTCACGTATGTATATATTAGCTTACTTAATACGCTGGTAACCGAACTGAGCCACCTCACCAAGCTCCTCCTCAATACGGATCAGCTGGTTGTACTTAGCCATACGATCAGAGCGGCTCATAGAGCCAGTCTTGATCTGACCAGAGTTGGTTGCCACAGCGATATCAGCGATCGTTGCATCCTCAGTCTCACCAGAGCGGTGGCTAGTAACAGTAGTATAGCCATGACGGTGTGCCATTTCAATAGCATCCAGAGTCTCGGTAAGCGTACCGATCTGATTCACCTTGATCAAGATAGAGTTACCACATCCCTCAGCGATACCACGGCGGAGGAAGTCTACGTTGGTTACGAAGAGGTCATCACCTACCAGCTGGCACTTCTTCCCAATAGCATCGGTAAGTAGCTTCCAGCCTTCCCAGTCATTCTCGCTCATACCATCCTCGATAGAGTCGATAGGATACTTAGAAACCAGCTCCTGTAGATAAGCTACCTGCTCCTCGCGATTGCGCTTAGCACCCTTATCGCCCTCAAACTTGGTATAATCATAAACTCCATTCTCATAGAATTCGCTCGAAGCACAGTCAAGAGCAATAGTCACCTGCTCACCAGCCTTGTACCCAGCAAGGTTGATAGCCTTAAGAATGCAGTCCAAAGCATCCTCAGTACCATCAAGTGCAGGAGCAAAACCGCCCTCGTCACCGACTGCCGAACTTAGGCCACGGTTGTGAAGTACAGTCTTAAGCTCATGGAAAATCTCCGCACCCATACGTACTGCCTCCTTAAGAGTAGAAGCACCAATAGGGCGAATCATAAACTCTTGGAATGCGATAGGCGCATCAGAGTGACTACCACCATTGATGATATTCATCATAGGGACTGGCAAGACGTGTGCATTAGTTCCACCAATATAGCGATAGAGTGGCATAGCAAGTGCATCAGCAGCAGCCTTAGCTACAGCTAGAGATACACCTAGGATCGCATTAGCGCCTAGCTTGCTCTTAGTTGGAGTACCATCCAGCTCAAGCATCTTCTTATCAATCAGGCGCTGGTTACTTGCATCCTCACCTAGCAGAGCAGGTGCAATGATTTTATTGATATTCTCCACAGCCTTAGTCACACCCTTACCCTTGTAGCGCGACTTATCTCCATCACGAAGCTCCAAAGCCTCATGCTCTCCTGTAGAAGCGCCACTTGGCACAGCAGCCCTACCGAAGGCACCACATGCAAGTGCTACATCAACCTCTACTGTGGGATTTCCACGAGAGTCTAGAATCTCTCGTCCATGAATACTGATAATCTCCATAATCTCTTTTACCTATAAATTAAAAACTTTCTTACTTACTTTTCACTCACAAAGATACATAAATAATTCCCTATTCAGTGATCAAAGGAGTAAAAATAGTCGTAACTATTCCAAAGTATTGACAAGATTAGCCACCACGTCCGTGGACTTAAAGAAAAAGAGATAGTCCATCGCTAGGTCGAAGCAAAATACATCTAGGGAAACGACACGACACACTAAGGCTTCAAAGCGGCCTTATAATCGACTGGGATTCAGTCTGGTATTTAGCCCAATAGCGAGTTCGAAGTTTAACATTTGACGAGATACGAACTCGATAAATGTTAAACTTCGAACTCAGTCATAGTGGAGATACAAACTCGCCGAAAGCTTCGTTAAGAGCTCAGTTTTAGCCCTACTCCCTACTCTGGATTGTACAAGCTATAAGCCTCTACTCTCGATCCGCAGTCCTCTTCGGCACCACATCTTTAATCGAGAAAGAGCTCTTGAGCACACGATGGTTATAGTCCTGCACTATGGCGTGAAGTAGATCGGTATAATGAGCCACAATGGAGTCATTGGGCATCTTGTCTCGCCCTGGCTCCGTCTGCAGATAAGCTACAGGCGCTTGCACCGTCACTTCTCCATAAGGGGTCATAGCGATAGTAACCTCCTTGGCAAATAGCAGATACTGATTGTAGTAAAAGTTGAGCCCAATATGCTCCGCGCGCTCATCAAAGATATTGGCTCCATAGCTCAATACCGGCTCGGTAATCCCTAGCAAATACAAGAGTGTAGGCAATATATCGGTATGCTGCACCACATACCGATCAATGCATCCATTCAGCTTACCTTGCGGGTCAAAGAAAGCTATCGGCACAGCCGACTTCCCAGCCAAACACTGGTAGAGAGGCTCATCACTCAGACTAGTGTGATCGGCTGTCAATACAAATAGGGTATTCTGATACCACGGCTCATCCTTGATCCGCTCAAAAAACTTCTCAAGTGCATAATCGGCATATTGCACAGTGCGGTGTATCGGCAACCTTTTTCCCTTGAATTGGGCATCAAACTCATCTGGCACCAAGAAAGGATTGTGATTGGAAAGTGAAAAGTAGAACGCGCCAAATGGCTCCTTGAGCCCCTCGATATCCTTTGCCATTGCCAGACTAAATGGGAGGTCATGCACGGCAGAGCCCGCCATCCCGATTCGGTCATTCCCTTCATCGGTATACTCCTCATCATAGCTCTCAGCCGTGTATTGCTTGTCTACCCCTACTCTCTCAAGCATCTCAAAGAAGCCCATCATCCCCTCTCGGTCACCATGATAAAACTTCAAGTCGTACCCACTATCCTTGAGCGCACGAGGAAGCCCAGTATCATAACTAGTGTAGTGCTCGAAGTGACTTTCGAAGCGACTACGGTTATTAAAGGTGGCGCCAAATGTAGGCATCGATATATAAATAGCAGGGAAAGAATCAATAGAACGCTTTCCAGAAGCAAAGCCATACTGAGCATACAAGCACTTAGGCAAAAGTTGATCAAGGAAGGGGGTGAGACTGGGCTCGCTTTGGGTCTCCTGATTAAAGAAGCCAACAAACTCCTTCGACATGCTCTCCATCTGTATAATCACCACATTTCGCCCACGCATAGAGCCGAAAAGGGTATCATTCGCAGCAAGTGGCGCCGCCTGGTAATAGGGCGTAAAATGGTGAGGGAGCTCAGCCTCCGAATAAAAGGAATACTCCGAACGCTCGGAGCGGTCTTTCAGAAGGGTGACAGGCGAATTGAGCACAATCGGGAACTGCTTGAAGTCACTCATAAAGCGAGCAGTGTTAGCCATTAGGTCATTAAAGCCCTTACTCCCCAATACCCAGAAGGGCGAAAGCACCAATACCATCACCAGAGCAACCACCCCTGTTACAAGGATCAGCTGGTCTGCTGACTGG
>USJF01000002.1 GCA_900554935.1 uncultured Porphyromonas sp. | reverse complement strand
TACTTAAATCGAGTTCGGCTACCGGTACCACCGTTCATCACATTCCGAAGCATATGGAGTGTTTTGTAGGCAGCATCGGGTGGCAGTACTTCCCTAATATCGGGAGCAAACTCGCCTACCACGTTGCCGTATTGATCCTCAATTCGGGTCACATAAATCGGCACTGCACGCATGCCAGCATTGGCGAAAGTACTGAAGCCCGACACCATCTCCTCAACTGAGATATCAGGGCTACCGAGACAAATCGCTGGCGTAGGATCGAGGTCGCCAGTGACACCAAAGGAGTAGAGCAAGTCAACGAATGTAACTGGCGACATCTGGCTCATCAGCCAAGCGGTAACCCAGTTGGAGGAGTTTTGCAACCCCCAATTGATCGTTACCACCTCCCCGACACGACTCGCACCGGTATTTTTAGGCGACCAGATCTGCCCCGTTGCCAAACGAATATGTTGCGGCTCATGTACCATCGTAGTACAAGGAGTAAAACCTTCGCTCATCGCCATTGCAAAGAGGTAAGGCTTCATCACCGAACCTACCTGCCGGCGTCCCTTAGTGGCCATATCATACTGGAAGGTACCGAAGTCTACGCCCCCCACATAGGCACGAACTTGCCCAGTACTGCTATCCATCGCCATAAAGCCCGACTGCAAGAACTTCTTGAGATAGAGGATAGAGTCACGTGGCGTCATTACCGTATCACGATAGATAGTGACATACTTTCCGCCCTCTTTGGCATAGTCAAAGACCGTCATCTCCGTAGGCACATCAAACGTCTTTAAGATCTCACGCTCACTCATCCCATCAGCCTTAAGGAAGCGGTAGCGGTCACTATTCTTAATAGCGCGATTGATGATCTTCTCCCGATCCTCATGGGAGATACTACTAGCAAAAGGCGCGTAGCTACGGCCCTTCTTCTCACGGTCAAAAGCGATCTGAATATCTCCAGCCAAGTGCTGAAGCATCGCTTCTTCGGCGTACTCCTGCATACGAGAGTTGATCGTAGTGTAGATCTTCAGTCCATCGGTATAGATATTGTATGAAGAGCCATCCGACTTTTTATTCTTGTGGCACCAACCGTAGAGCGGATTGGTCTCCCACTGCGCCATATCCCGTTTGTAATCCTCCTCTTGCCAACCACGGTAATCGCTCTTATCCGGCTTCTCTGCCATCATAATACGCCGTAGATACTCCCTGAAATAAGGAGCCACGCCAGCGCGATGGTTCTGTCGCTTAAAGGTAAGTGAAAGAGGCGTCGCCTGTAGCTCTGTCATCTCCTCCTTCGTGATATATCCCGCCTTCCGCATCTGCGTAAGCACCACATCGCGACGTCCCTTTGCCCGCTCTGGGTACCTCACCGGATTGAAATACGAGGGGTTCTTGCACATTCCCACAAGTGTAGCCGCCTCCTCAGTGGTCAGCTCGCTTGGAAGTTTATTAAAATAGGTCTTTGCAGCAGAATCAATGCCCACTGCTTGATAGAGGAAGTCAAACTTATTCAGATAGAGCGTGATGATCTCCTCCTTAGAGTAGTACCGCTCCAGTTTCGCCGCTATCACCCACTCAATAGGCTTCTGCATAGCCCGCTCCAAGATATTCTTGGCATTAGGTGAATAGAGCTGCTTCGCTAGTTGCTGACTCAGTGTACTACCACCGCCCGCCGACTTTTGTCGCAAAATCACCGTCTTAAAAAAGACACGAAGAAGCCCCCACGAGTCCACACCCGAGTGATCCATAAAGCGCTTATCCTCCGTCGCGATCAGCGCCTCCACCAGCTCAGGCGAAAGCTCATCGTAGGTAGTATAGATACGGTTATTGCCCTTCAGAGCAAATGAGCCCATCATCACCCCATCCTCCGAGATGATCTGAGTAGCATACTTATCGATAGGATTCTGTAGGTCCTCGATCGGTGGCATATAGCCAATAGCCCCACTGGCGATCAGTAGGAATAGCAATACGGAGCCGACAACCATCACCCCCAAATAAATCACAAAATAGCGGATATAAGTCCACATCCCTCTCTTCATATCTAGCTAAAGCTTAGTCGCTTAGAAATTCCATAACTCACCCAAATTTGGGAATCCTTACAAAGATACCCATTTTACACGAAAGTGATTAGCGATTTAAGCCGAGATTTAGAATTTATAGTAGATATAGGCACAAAGAGGGGGTGGCAAAGGTATTATCCCCTTACCACCCCCTTGGGTATTCATCACTGCTATGCTTACCCTCTACTTACTTACGGCTCAGTAGCTCCATAGAGCGGGTCACGAAGCTATCGAGAGCCTTACCCTTCAGTAGGCCACTGGAGAGCAGACCAAGGTCGATCAATTGAGAGATAATCTTGTGACTCTCCCCGAAGGCACTGTAGATCTCCTTCAGCTTACCCTCTATCTCATCGATCTTAGCGTGCGTTGCCGATAGATCCTCACGGAGCGTCTTCTTCTCCTCGTCGCTCAGCTTCTCATCGCCCAACTGCTGCTGGATAGCAGAGACACGTGCCTCCTGCCCACGCTTATCAGCCTGCAGAGCCGAGTAGTCGGGATGATCCGTCTCATTAAATACCAAGGCAATACCCTGCACCAGAGGATGGTCGAGATTAAGGTTCAGCGCATAGCTATCGGGCATCTCCCCATAGAAGTTCATCCCCGGTTGCATGGCTGCCATCTCCTTCATCCTACGCATATACTCCCCTTGCACTAGTAGGATAGGCTTAGCGTCGCTGCCCTGATGCCCCGTCTGTACCGAGATCATCACCTTATCCTCCTTCGGTAGTTGCACCTCAAATAGCTGGCGAAGTAGCTCTTGATCCTCCTCAGAGACCTCACTCTCCTTCTTCTCATCATCCGCCTTCTTAATCAGGTTGTCCAGCGTATCGCTATCCACCCTCACGAAGTGCGACTGAGCTAGCTTCTGCTCCAGCATACTGATCATATGAATATCGAGCTGACCATCCATCAAGAGCACATCATACCCACGGGCATTCGCCTCCTTGATATAGCTGTATTGCTGCTCTGCATCCACCGCATAGAGATAGACTACATATCCATCTTTATCAGTCTGTTTGGCAGAAATCATCTCTCGGTACTCCTCGAGCGTAAAGTACTTCTTCTCAGTATTCTTGAGGAGCGCAAAGTGCTCCGCCTTTTCATAAAACTTCTCCTGCGTCAGCATACCATACTTCACGAAGAGATCCAGCACCTCCCACTTCTCCTCGAAGCCCTTACGATCCTCCTTAAAGAGCTCCGTGAGCTTATCAGCCACCTTACGAGTAATGTAGGCCGAAATCTTCTTCACATTGTGATCGGCCTGCAGGTAGCTCCTCGATACATTCAGCGGAATATCTGGCGAATCAATCACCCCATGCAGTAGCATCAAGAAGTCTGGCACAATACCCTCCACAGAGTCGGTCACAAAGACCTGATTGCTATAGAGCTGGATCTTATTTTTCTGCAGATCCATATTGCTCTTCACCCTAGGGAAGTAGAGGATACCCGTGAGATTAAATGGATAGTCGATATTGAGATGGATCCAGAAAAGTGGCTTCTCACTCATAGGGAAAAGCGTCTCATAAAACGACTCATAATCCTTATCCTCCAGCTCCGAAGGCGCCTTGGTCCAGAGCGGAGCCGTCTCATTGATTACCAGATCCTCATCGGTCTCCACCTCCTTGCCATCCTTCCACTCTTTTTTCTTACCAAAGACAATAGGCACAGGGAGAAACTTAGCGTACTTCTCCAGAAGCTGGCGGATACGCGTAGGCTCCAAAAATTCCTTGCTCTCCTCATCAATATGTAGGATGATATCGGTACCGCGTGGGCGCTTCTCAGCCACCTCCATCTGAAACTCCGGATTGCCCTCACAGCTCCAACGGATACTATTCTCCTCCTCTTTGTAGCTCTGAGTATAGATCTCCACTTTGTCCGAGACCATAAAGCTAGAGTAGAAGCCTAGCCCGAAGTGCCCAATGATATTGGCAGCATCATCCTTGTACTTCTCCACAAACTCCTCAGCACCACTGATGGCGATCTGATTGATGTACTTATCAATCTCCTCAGCAGTCATACCCACTCCGTGGTCGCTGATGATCAGTTTGTCGCCATCGATCTTCACCTCCACCCTTAGGTCGTCCATCGAACCTTGATACTCCCCTTTATTGGCAAGTGTCTTCAACTTCTGAGTAGCATCCACTGCATTGGAGACAATCTCACGAAGGAAGATCTCATTGTCACTATAAAGAAACTTCTTGATGATAGGGAACATATTATCGCTCTGTACCCCTATCTTACCATTTTTTACTTGTCCACTCATATTATATATAGTACTTAATTGATTATACACTAGTGAGAGATATGCAAACTTAGTGCCAACCGGTGCCAACTGACACTTTGGATACAAATAGCCCAACATAAGCAGCCCACAAGTGCAGACCTAACCATCCGCGACCGTACGTATATCGCACTAAAAACCAATAGATTAGGAGGTCAAAAAAACTTCGTTCGTAGCTAAGCTATCGGCGAGTTACAAACTAAGCCACCACGGAGTTACAAACTGAGCTATCGCGGAGTTACAAACTAAGCCATCACGGAGTTACAAACTCGTCAAAGACCTATATATGCCACTGGATATCTGGAGATTACCAATCACCTCAATCCAATAGATAATTAAGGGATCGGCCTTGGGCACAAAAAAAAGCGAATCATACCATAAGGTACGATTCGCTCTCTCACATTATCTGCTTGAAAAGTAGCGAGACCGGGGTATGATCCCGGGACCTCAGGATTATGAATCCTGCGCTCTAACCAACTGAGCTATCTCGCCATCCGCATTTTTGCAATGGCAAAGATACACAAATTATTGAATGTAGCAAACCTTTGTTCCAACTTTTAGGCGCAATACCTCCTTTCCCAACCGCCCACCTCTTCACCGGGAGCATACCTACAAGTAGGTATATGCGAATAACGATAACAATACAAGGTAGAGAACACAAAAGGCTATACTAATTTCACTGATTTCCGCAGCATACTATCATTTTTATACCATCCACCTCTACACCGTCTTATTTCTGCGCATCGATGAGCCAGAAACAAGGGGTGAAAATGCCTACAAATAGCGATAGAAGAGAGATATATTACTCGTAACTTTGCATCTCGAATGGACTGGATAACAACTATTTATGTATATATCCTAGGAGATAATAAAGAGATAAGCAATCACCTGCTGGCAAGGGTTGACCCAACCCTTAAATCCTGTAACGATTAGAAGTAAACAACAATATATTTATTCAAACTAAAAGAAGAAAATTACACTTATGAAACTTAAGAATTTACTACTGCCTCTATTCGCAGTACTGACCATCTTCGCGATGGGTAGCTGTAAGCCTAAGGCCGATAACACCCCTACCGTGAAGACTACTATCAAGCTCAGCCAAGTCTCTGTAGAGCTCGAGGAGGGCAAGTCGATCAAGCTAAATGCCACTCTTACTCCAAGCGATGCCAAGGAGGCTATTACTTGGGAGACCTCTAATAAGGAGATCGCTACTGTAAAGAATGATGGTACCGTAACAGCAGTAAAGGCTGGTGAGGCAACTATCACCGCTAAGCTAGCTAATGGCAACTCTGCTACCTGTAAGGTAAATGTAAAAGCACCCAAAAAGGTAGAGCCAACACCTGCACCAAATCCTGACCAAGGTGGTGACAAGAAGAAGCCAGACGAGGGTGGCAAGACTTACACCATCAAGTTTGAGAAAGACTCTTACACTGTAGAGAAGGGCAAGTCTATCGAGGTAAAAGTGATCGTAACAGCTAATGGCGACAACGAGGTACCTGCCGATATACAATCAAAAATCGCCCTAGAAACCCGAATTGAAAAGGTAAATGGTAAAGATGTCGCCATTATCTCAAAGGGAAGAGGATTTAGTATAACAGGAGAAAACATAGGTAAGACTATCCTCAAAGCAAGCCTAGAAGGTGCTGAGAGCATTGAGTGCCCTGTAGAGGTGATTGAGGCAAAGTTCGATATACCACAAGGGGCGAAAGTGGCATTTCAGCTAGAGGATGAAATTATCACCGAGCTCACTTTTGGCTTTTATGACTCGGCAAAATGGGTATCGATAGTCTTCGTCAACGACAAGAATGAAGTACTAGAGATCGAAGGAGTATCAAGTGATGACTTCACAGTGGATATCCCAAAGGTGAAAAACGCAGATGGAAATGAACAGGATCTCATCAAAACTAGCTTTAATGGATGGGAGCCAAATGGAGTAAAGGGAAGCGGTACCCTTAAAGCAACATTCACAAAGAACCCTGACTACAAGGGTGAAATTAAGGTAACTGTAAAGTAACCTAATTCATACCATACTTATATAGAGCTGTGCTGGAGCCTTCCAGCACAGCTTCTTTTTTTTACACACCCCCTTCTCACGTTAAAAGCGAACGACAAAAGCCTACTCCCCAAAGATATGTAACTAGAAATGGGGATGGAATAATCTATCATTTATCGTCCGCAACCGACATTTGTACATTAAAAGCACGAAAAGACACTACAATCATCTATTTTCTGCCTTCCTTCGTACTATTTCACCTATTACAAATGAGCTAAATAAGAGGATAAATATACCAACTAAAGGCGATAGTAGTAGATTTTTATTGCTTGTAACTTTGCTTTTCAAATAAGTTAGATAATAATCATCTATGTTTTTTACAAAAGAAAATAACTACATGAGCAATCAACATCTAAAGCATTACCTATTTGTGATGCTAGGGTTACTCTATTTCTTCGCACCTCTCACCATCGAGGCCGCCAGCCCACGCAAGTCGGTGACCGTCTTAGTGGTAGAGCATGGTACGCAGGAGCCGATTATAGGTGCAGTGGTTCGTGCTGATGGAGCTACTACGCCACAGGTGACTGGCATTGATGGCCAGTGCAAAATCACTTTTACTTCGGCTGTAAGTAAGGCGAAGTTTAAGGTGACTTTTATGGGCTATAAAGCGTTTGAGGAGATGGTACACTTTAATTCGGAGAAGATTACTATCGTACTGACGCCTGATAATGAGGTACTGGATGATGTGATCGTGACTGGACAGAAGCGATACACCTCGGTACTCCAGCAAGCGGTGGCCATCGATACAAAGTCGATAGATAAGAGCACCTCTATCTCGCTAGGTAAGATGCTGGAGCAGATCCCTGGAGTGAGTACTATCAGCGCGGGTAGTAGCATCTCCAAGCCTGTGATTCAAGGGATGCACAGTAGCCGAATTGTACTTATCAATAATGGTGTGCGCTTGGAGAGCCAAAGCTGGGGTACTGATCACGCACCTGAGATCGACCATACAGGAGCGAGCATCGTGGAGGTCATCAAGGGAGCAGAGAGTGTGCGGTATGGACATGGAGCAATTGGCGGTGTGGCACTATTCAATCAAGCACCACTCCCCTTTGACCGTGATCACTTTTATATCAAGTGCAAGACCAACTTAGGTTATGCGACAAATGGTCGTGCCTTCGATGGTGCTGGTTCTATAGAGATGGGATATAAGAATTGGGGCCTTCGTCTGCATGGTATGTATCAGAAGTCGGGCGACTATTCCACAGCCGAATATGTATTGAATAATACGGGATTCAATAACATTAGCTTCTCAGGCTATGCGGGATACAAAAGGAAAAACCTTACCGCCACCCTCTTTGCTAGCCTTTACACCTCACGGAGCGGCATCTATTATCTGAGTGCCATCTCGGATATCCAGCAGCTTCTGAATCGATTTGAGCTGGGACGGCCAGAGGAGAGTACCATTAAGCCCTTCTCCTACACTATCGAGCCACCATTCCAGCAGTCGCAACACTTTACGGCCAAGGCGGAGGTGGACTGGGATATTACAGATAAACACGATCTGGAGGTGAAGGTGTCGTACCAAAACAACCTCCGACAGGAGTTTGAAAATCGTAAGCGTGATGACCTGAGCTGGCTACCGATGCAAGACCTGGTGCTGACTACCTACGCTACGGATGCCGCTTGGAGTGGCACTTGGAATGAAAACCACAGTTCGCAGGCAGGAGTTTCGGGCATGTATCAGACCAATTACAATCAGCCGGGGACTAAGCAACCAGCCTTTATCCCCAACTTTGCCTCGCTTACGATGGGTGTCTTTGGTATCCACAAGGCTAAGTTTGGGAAGCTACAAGCCTCGGCAGGTGTTCGCTATGACTACCGTGCCTTGGATGTGTATGGCTATACTAGCATCAATAACTTCAAGAAGTACCACGAGTTTAAGCTCTATGCCAGTGTCACAGGTAGCGTGGCTGCGCACTATCAATTTGATGACCACTGGGCAGTAAGAGCCAACGTAGGACTTGCTTGGAGACCACCAGATATCAATGAGCTGTACGCCACCGGTTTGCACCATGGTACATATTGGGTGGTGGGGAATAGAGACCTGCTCCCTGAGATCGGTATCAAACCGGTGATCGGTGGGACGTTTAGCAATGATTGGATCATTGTGGAGCCGAGTGCCTTTTTCCAG
The DNA here is from genome assembly GCA_900554935.1 of uncultured Porphyromonas sp. Lineage (GTDB taxonomy): Bacteria > Bacteroidota > Bacteroidia > Bacteroidales > Porphyromonadaceae > Porphyromonas_A. The sequence goes on along the minus strand of USJF01000002.1, from coordinate 13,446 downwards.
CACGTACACAATTATATATATGATAATATCGGGCAAGGACTTGACCGCTACCAAAATCACCCTAGTGGTAAGTACCCACGATTTATCTACGAGCAGGATGATGCACGCCTCTTCGGAGGGGATCTCCTCACTACAATTAGACCTTTTGAGGGCTTTAATATAATGCTCAAAGGGGAGTGGATCAATGCCCGAAATATCACCCGTGATAGCTGGTTACCATTTATGCCATCGGATAGATATGGGTTTGGGCTAAGCTACGAGCGTGACTTCGGGAAAGACAATAAGTGGCACACTAGCATCGCCTTTGATAGTAGCTACGTGACGAAGCAAAAGAGATTTGACCCTGATAAGGATCTTGCTCCCGATTCACCAGCAGCTTACTTTATCGCGAATGCCAATGCCGAGATATCTTATGCACTACCTAAAGGGAGGTCGGTTAAGCTAATGCTGATGGGCGATAATATATTCAACTCGCTATACAAGGAGTACACCGACCGCTTCCGCTTCTTTGCACACGCTATGGGAGCTAAGTACACGGTACGCACCATCTTTGAATTTTAAGACGAACACAGTATGAATAAAAGAATAACTATCCTACTACACTCCATTCTACTCACCGCACTCCTACTCACGCTAGGAAGTTGCCAGAGATTGATGGAGCAACTTGTGAAGTCGCCAGAGCCTTATATAGAGAATATCGTGGAGGGGCATGAGCAGATCTACTCTATTCAGGCTATCTTACGTCTGGCACAGCGATTTGATGATCCCGACAATGATATCAGCTTCGAGCCCTATTACTATAGAGCCTATGACCTTGATGACTCTGAGGAGTATCCCTACCCAGTCTATCAAGAGATAGAGATTCGCAAAAACGACGAAGGTAGCCTCACCATCACCAGTGAGCGAGAGCACTTCGATGTGATAAAGAGTGATAAGTTTTGCTACGCTCTTGAGCTGAAGTATTACGATATCAATAATAAGTTGATCAATCACCAGTTCTCACGTTGGTACAACCTCAAAGGGGGCAAGCAAAATGATGCCGGCGGACTAGACGATCCCAACTCTACCCTACTCGTGCACCAGCACTTCTTTACGGTAGATAATTACTCGCTATATGGCTTGCCCAATCTTTTTCCCATGACTTTCAGCGCTACAGATAGCTCGCAAGATAGCCTCTACATCAATAAGTTTACCTTTAAGAGACTAGGCACACAGCTAGTCCCTGCCACACGGACTTCCACCAATAATATCTTCATACCAGTAGGTAAGGAGGAGGCGCCACTGAGGTATAGCTACACTATGTCGGAAGAGGCCGCAAAGCGATATGCCACCAATATGGTATTTGAGACCTACACCCCAAAAGGCTCATCGGATAGCTACAAACTCTACCAGACCTTTGATAGCTACGATATGTCGTGGAAAATCGTACCACAAATCTTTAGCTACGAATACCGCGACACCGATCCCGTAGAGGAGTATCTCGGCACAGAGCTAGAGGATCAAGACGACCTCGGACGTATCCGCACAGGCCATATCGTAGGTCTACTTAGGTTCCAGCGCAAGATCAATGACGCAGGCGACCTTTACCAAAAAGATGCGCTCGGCTTTAAGGGCATCCTCAACTTCCACGAGGCTCATATGCAATTCCAAATGGGCATCCGCATCGCTCACATCATCAATGACAATGAGAGCAATAAAAAGAACTACCGCTTCCCATTCGGCAAGTACCACCTAGACCCCACAGCAGAGGGCTCAGGACTACAGACAATGGCACCCAATAAATACAATGAGATTGACCGCGAGTGGAGTAGCTACGACATTAGCTTTCCCCTCCCCTTCCGAGTCATTGCCGATGCCACTGGCGACCAAGAGACCTTTATCAAAGACATTAAGAGCGTCTTCCAAGATGCCGACGAGCAACAATTGCGACGTATGTTCTTCGATGATACTGCAAGGTACTTCAGCCGGAAAGCTAGTTTGATATTCTAATATAGGCAACAAGATATGAAATATAATTATACACTACTCACCACGATACTACTCACGCTCCTTCTCTCAGGATGCAATAAGTTTATATTCTTTGATGTCTCAGTACCAGAAGACCGCAATCCTCTGCTCATCTCCAAGGTACCGACTACCGAGGCCGATGTCTACTTCAATGACTCTACACGACTATTGATAGACAAATCGTGCCAGCCAGGAGCCAATGTAGATGAGGGCGGAGCGCTCGATAATTGGACTACCTGCCTAGTGATGATCAAAGAAGGGCACGACCACGGACAGGGCAAGCTCCACGGCAACTACGTCTACCCTAATGCGCCTTGGAAGCAAGAGCAATTTGCCGTAATCCGAAATACCACTTCCGGCATTACCGTGGAGGTAGACAGACGCTCCACTGCCACCTTCCTAGAGGCCACCGCCAATAAAGAGTTGCAGGAGAAAGAGGGAGTTGGTCCCGACTACCTCCGCGTCGTAGGTGGGCAAAAGCGCCTTTGGGGCCTCTGCTTCTACTTCTACGACAAAGATGGTAAGCTGATCAATGACAATATCTACAACCACTCCGATCAGTACCAAATCTTCTTCTCCATTAGCGACCTCGACGACAAAGGGCAGCCATACGACGTGATGGATGTGCGCTTCCGCAATGGCTTGAGCAAAGCCGATTATGAGTCACAAAGCTACAAGCCCACCACACTCAATATGGATGCTTTCAAGACAGAGCAACCCATCCCAGCAGAGTACTTCAAGGATCGCAAGACATTTGAAGAGCGAAGAGCCATCACTCGTACCATCTTCCGCTACACCTACCGAGATACCTGGACCCAAGACGATATGGCCGATGGCGTACGTACTCTCTACAACATCCGCCTACTTCCGCCATCTATCCGGAGTGAATACTTCCTTGCCTCCTGCCCACAAGATCAAGACAATGTAGGGCTAAAGGGACACCTAGAGTTCGACTACCGTGGCGGTATCGAAAAGGTACTCGATGATAGACTACCCATGATAGAAGACTTCGATGGCCTGATGCACAACGCTTACAAGCACGATGAAGCCGTAGACCAGCGGAAGTGGCCCCTACTACTAGCGCCACGGCACAAGCTAGACAAGGATGGCAGAGAGGTCTTTGAGGATGGCAAACCAGTACTGCTCCCAGCTGAAGAGTACACTCGTACCGGAGGCTCCACCAATCTCCTCCCACAGTTCTACCTAGCGGTAAGGGTATTGAAGTGCGAGAAAGGCAATAAGCTCATCCTCCCTAGCCGCGACGAAAGCTACTCCATCAATAATAAACCGCCACGGACAGGGTACATCTGCCAAGAGTTCGACAACCCCAAGGCAGAATCGGGCTGGCAAGAAGTAGTCCGCTTCAATATCCCAATCAAGGTCTATACTACAGGGTTTGATAGCGACCCCGCCAATACCAATGAACTAGAGCCCTACTACCTACACCTCGGTCGGGAGATTGGGCTCACTCCATCAGAGGCCTTCCAAGCTGTTGCCAACCTCAAGACACACGGTGCAGCAGGTACTGGTGGCAATGGATACGGAGCCTGGTTCTTATAATCACTTCTTATGGAATTTTCAAAATTGAAATCAATATATATGAATAAGATAATATCACACTGGCTACTCCTAGGGCTCACCACTCTGCTACTCACAAGTTGCTTAGGGCTCAAAAAAGAGGAGCTAGCGATGAAAGAGAAGACCCTCCTCATACAGGAAGTATTCTACATCGGCACAGAAGATGAGGTGAAGTGGCCAAGCGGGCAAGTGGGATGGACATCCTACAACCACGATAGCTACATACGTATCTACAACCCCACCAATAAGACCATTTACCTAGATGGCCTTTGCCTCGCTCGCTCTGCCTTCCAAAACGACGTAGCCATCGACCTCAAGGGCGATGAAAACTTCGCTGCCACCCACGTAGCAGTCGATAATATGTGCATGTTTCCAGGTAGCGGAAAGGACTACCCCATCCAACCAGGCGAGTACAAGACCATTACCGCTCTAGCCATCAATCATAGCCTAGACGTCGAAGAGCTATATAAGATGTATAAATTTCAAACACCCCTTAGCTACGACAATGGCGACGGCACCTTCGGCACCAATATCGACCTCGGCAACGGTGTGAAGTACGCCAAGCAGAGCTCCCGAAAAGCCTGCAACCTCGAAGGTGCCGACTTCGAGTGGCTCTCCCCAGAGCAGATACTCTATAGATACCAGTTGGTAGACGAAAATAGCGTCCCCAATATGATACCTATCTTCGGAGGCTTCAACTATCTAGATCCCAATGTGCTCGCCGGCGCTCGATTCTCCATCCCCGGTAATAGGTCTCTACTCCTCATAAAGCTAGGAGTAGCACCAGAGGAGCTAGACCAGCAGAAGTATTGGTGGGACTACGAGACTGGCCACCTCAATGAAAATCACTCCCAGGATCACCCTTGGCACAAAGCACATCAAAAGGGCGATGCCCACGCAGTAAGAATCCCCAATGAGTGGATCCTTGATGCTGTCACGATTTGCGACCAGAAGGATTTCAAGCGCCAGCGACTCTCCGATACCGTAGACGGAGGCTATACCAGCATACGGCAGAGCGACAACGACCCCAAGTCCTCCTACTACGGCTACGCCCTCCACCGACGCCACGATGGCGAAGAATTTGTGGACAACGACAATTCCACCATCGACTTCGAAAAGCAGCCTGCCTCCCTCCTTACCATAAAGCCAGAGCCACTGCTATTCCCCAATATTACCCTAAAGACCAAGAGCATCACCCTCGCCATAGGCGACGAACCATTCCAGCTCAAGTGGGAGGTAAGGCCACGACGCTCCAAAAATCGCAAAGCCGAGTGGACCTCCCTCGATGAGAACGTCGCCACCGTCGATGACAAGGGTAGAGTAACCCCCGTAGGCAAAGGCAAGACAGATATCATTGGCACACTCTCCAATGGAGCGACCGACCAATGCACCGTCACTATAATAGAGAAAAAGTAATAACGAGATAATATATACATTTATTCATTCAAAAAAAGGCCTCAATTCCGCAAGATACTTTCATGGCAATGATTGGAGATAGACAAAATAAGCGGTTATCGAGCTAGATACCAAAGCATCTGCGAGTTTGTAACTCAGCGATCACCGAGTTTGTAACTCAGTCATCGTGGAGTTTCGAACTCAGCGATCGCTCAGTTACAAACTCAATTTTCCGCCCTATCTCACTTGAGGAATTTAGGATAAAAAGTACGCATATGAAACTCAAAAGTTTATTATTACCACTGTTCACAGTAATAGCCACCCTCTCACTGGGTAGCTGCAAACCTAAGGCCGATAGTACTCCTACCGACAAGACTACTATCAAGCTCAGCCAAGTATCTATAGACCTCGAAGAGGGAAAGTCTATAAAGCTCAATGCTATCCTCACCCCACTATCAGCCAAGGAGACCATCACTTGGGAGACCTCCAATAAGGAGATCGCCACAGTCAAGGACAATGGGGTGGTGACAGGTGTCAAGGCTGGCGAAGCAACCATTACCGCCAAGCTAGCTAATGGCAACTCTGCCACCTGCAAGGTAAAGGTAACCGCCCCTAAGGTAGAGCCAACACCTACACCCGACCCCAACCAAGGTGGTGACAAGAAGAAGCCTGGCGACAAAGACATCATCTACAAGCTCAAGTTTGAGCAAACCTCCTATACCGTAGAGAAGGGCAAGTCCATAGAGATAAAGGCCATCGTGACCGCAATTGGAGACAACGAACTTCCCGAAGGCATCCAATCTAGTGTGACCTACTCCGGTGGAAAGGTTTATATCCAAGGCCAAGGCGAAGATCAACTCGCCATAGTATCTACCAATGGTAAGGTAGAGGGCGTAAACCTAGGTAAGTGCAAGGTAAAAGCAGAGCTCAAAGGGGCTGAAGCCATCGAGTGTGAGGTGGAGGTAATCGAGGCAAAGATCAACATCCCAGCAGGGGCAAAGATAGGCTTCGAATGCGACGGCGAGATCATCACTGAGCTTAAGTTCGACAGCCCAAATGCAGATGCAAAATTTGTAGACGTGGTGTTCGTAGACCAAGCAGGAAAGAAACTAGATATCGAAGGGATCGATAGTGAGTCTTTTACCTACAAGATTTCTCAGGTCAAGGATGGTGATAAGTCGTACGACATCGCCAAGGTAACCTTCGCTGGGTGGGGTCCAAATGGATTCGCAGGCGAAGGGACAATCACCGTAACCTACAAGGCCAATACCGAATTGGTCGGTGTCCTTAAAGTCATCGTCGCAAAATAAATCTAAGCAAGCAGTAACTTTTTAATTCATACAATACTTGTACAGAGCTGTGCTGGAGGGATTCCGGCACAGCTCCTCTTTATACCTATACTACCAGATCGCCATACAATAGAGAATGCTGTATCCTCCTCAAGCGGTGTGGAATAGTAGAAGCCCGAAGGGCTTCCATGGCCTATTAACCCAGCCTTCCCCCTCCTTAGGTAGGTGGCGAAGCCTGCCTAGAGGAGGAGAAGGTTGGGAAGGAGAACAAGGCATCATCAACTACCCCGAAGGGGTTGCACTTTCACATCCATAAGCGGTGGTGTATATGCAAACCCTTCGGGGTAGCGTGGTGACGGTACCTCTGCCACCCAAGCTTCACCTTCAGGCTCGCTAACGCTCCCCTTCAGGGGGAAGCTTGGGTTATTACACCGTGAAACCCCTTTCGGGTTTTTCTCAATCATCGAATAATAACATACCCGCAACCAGTCGTTCGGGACTTGGGAGAGGGATGCCCCTTCTACTTGTCTGATAAGGCACTATCCAGAGCATTTGATAGCTTAGGTGGGAGACTCTTTTTTTACCGCATCGGTGCTAGAGTTTCACTGCGTCGAAACTAATCGGTTGAGGCAACAAATAATGGGCGCCCGTATGGGTGCCCCTTTTGTGTTATCCTATAAAACGACAAAAGCTGTACTTCACGTACAGCCTTTGACGGTCATTCCACAATATATTAGGATGTTAGGTAAGAAAGATTGATTAGGTTATGCTTTTCTGACAACACAAAGGTCATCAAATCTCATCTTTCTACCAAGTAAATCCCTATGTTCTATAACACCATTTATTGGAATATATATTTAATAAACACGGTAATATGCGCTTTAGTTCCTAAATATATTTACTTGCAATCGGCCGATAATCTCTCATGGATTTGATTCTCAATAAGTTCGAGTAAATCGGGATTTTCATTGAGAACTTCGATCGCTTTGTCTCTACCTTGCCCCAATTTGGTATCATCGTAGCTATACCATGAGCCACTTTTGCGTATGATATCGAGCTCAGCACCGACATCCACTATCTCGCCCACCTTGGAGATCCCTTGTCCGAACATGATATCAAACTCAGCCCGGCGGAATGGAGGAGCCACCTTGTTCTTAGCCACCTTTACCTTGGTGAGGTTACCGATCACTTCGCCGTCAGCATCCTTGATAGGAGTGCTCTTGCGGATATCTAGTCGCACCGAAGCGTAGTACTTCAGGGCGTTACCACCGGTAGTGGTCTCAGGGTTGCCGTAGGCACCAATCTTCTCACGCAACTGGTTGATAAAGATACAAGTGGTCTTGGTACGATTAATGATACCAGCGAGCTTACGCAGAGCCTGGCTCATCAGTCGGGCATGAAGACCCACTCTATTCTCACCCATATCTCCCTCTATCTCACCCTTTGGGGTCAGTGCTGCCACAGAGTCGATCACGATGAGGTCCATTGCCGACGAGCGGATCAGGTTCTCTGCGATATCAAGTGCCTGCTCTCCAGTATCGGGCTGAGATATCCAAAGCTTAGAGAGGTCTACCCCTAGTGCCTCGGCATAGCTGCGGTCGAATGCATTCTCCGCATCAATGATAGCGGCGAAGCCACCTTGCTTTTGGCACTCTGCGATAGCGTGGATGGCGAGAGTGGTTTTACCAGACGACTCCGGGCCGTAGATCTCCACGATACGCCCCTTGGGGTATCCCCCTACGCCGAGGGCAATATCCAGGTTGAGGGAGCCGGTAGGGATCACCTCTATATCCTCGATTTCCTGCGACGCCATATTCATGATAGAGCCTTTGCCGAAGGTCTTCTCGATCTTATCCAGCACCGACTTAAGTGCCTTCTCCTTCTGCTGTTGGACCTCCAACTGCTCCTTTGTCTCTTCCTTTGCCATTACTCTTTATTTTTCTTCTAATTCTTTGATCAATTTAAGTACCTGTGCGGCATGCTCCTTGGTCTTGATCTCCCTGCCGGAGAACTTACCTCTCACCACCCCCTCTTCATCGATAAGGAAGGTGGTGCGTTGCGTGCCCATATACTTTCGGCCATACATACTCTTCTCCACCCACACACCAAAGGCTTGCTGTAGCTCAGTATCGCTATCCACGATAAGCGGAAAGGGGAGGCTATGCTGCTCAATAAACTTCTGGTGGCTCTTGGCACTATCCTTGCTTACCCCAATCACTTGGTAGCCAGCATCACGGAGGTCACTTGTGCCGTCGCGAAAACTACACGCCTCGGCAGTGCAACCACTCGTATTATCCTTTGGGTAGAAATAAAGTACCAACTTCTGCCCTTTCAGTCCCTCTCGAGTGTACTCCTTACCCTCCTGATCCACTCCAAGGACTTCGGGAATCTTATCGCCTATCTCTATCATAACTCTAGGTCTATATCGTGAAGTTCATGCCATGGGAGTCCTTGCTTTGCCACCTCTTTGAGGAATGGATCGGGGTCAAACTCCTCTACGTTGAAGACACCGTGCCCACTCCAGAGGCCTTTGAAAAACATCATTGCCCCAGTGGTGGCTGGTACACCGGTAGTATAACTAACCCCCTGAGCACCGGTCTCCTTATAAGCCGCCTCGTGGCTACAATTATTGTATATGTAGTAGGTGCGCTCCTTACCATCCTTGATACCACGGATACGACATCCGATAGAGGTCTGGCCGGTATAATTCTCGCCCAGCTCCTTAGGATCGGGAAGAACAGCCTTGAGGAATTGGATCGGTACGATCTCCTTCCCCTCATAATTGATCGGCTCAATACTTGCCATACCTATATTTTGGATCACCCTGAGGTGAGTGAGATACTCCTGCCCAAAGGTCATCCAGAAGCGTGCTCTCTTGAGGCTTGGGAAGTTCTTCACCAAGCTCTCCAGCTCCTCGTGGTAGAGGAGATAGCTCTCACGTGGTCCTACCTCGGGGTAGGTGAGTGGCTTGTGGATAGATAGCGGTTCGGTCTCAATCCATTGGCCATTTTCCCAATACTTACCCCTTTGAGTCACCTCACGGATATTGATTTCGGGGTTGAAGTTAGTAGCAAAAGCCTTGTGGTGGTCACCAGCGTTGCAATCCACGATATCAAGATTGTGGATCTCATCGAAGTGATGCTTAGCCGCATAAGCGGTGAAGACACTAGTTACTCCAGGGTCAAAGCCACAACCTAGGATTGCGGTCAGCCCAGCCTCCTTGAAGCGGTCTTTATAAGCCCACTGCCAGCTGTATTGATACTTAGCCTCGTCCTTTGGCTCGTAATTGGCAGTATCGAGGTAGTTGACCCCGCACTCCAAACAAGCATCCATAATGGTGAGGTCTTGGTAAGGAAGGGCTACATTGATCACCAACTCAGGCTTAAACTCATTAAATAGAGCTACTAGCTCCTCCACATTGTCGGCATCCACCTGCGCGGTCTTGATCTTCGCCTCCTTGATATTATTGGCTATGGCGTCGCACTTCGCTTTATTGCGGCTAGCGAGCATAATGTCGGTAAAGACATCGCTATTCATCGCCACCTTCTTAGCTACTACAGTGCCTACACCTCCGGCACCTATGATCAGTACACGTCCTTTCATATTACTTTTATTCGTCTTAAGGGTGTTACTTACTAAATACTCATTCACTCAAAGATACCACTTTTTTAGCTATTAGAGAAGGTGGTAGACCTCCCATACAAGAGTTACGCATTAGAAAAATCATGTGGGCGGTTTTTTATCGAAGTATCTATGCTTAAGGACCTCCGTGAGGTGATCCGATTTGTTGTACCCCCCATTCGAGGCTCGTAGAGCCGATGAATGGGGGTAAAAAAGGCAATCAAAACCCACGACCCCTTGTGACCCGGATAACATAAGGTAAGACAGGTGAAGTCTATTGTTTTTTTTGTGTCAATATATATACGTACATTTGCGACAGCACGTACTAATGAATGATTGGCATTATGAATATTATTACAGCAACAGAGTTTAGAAACAACCAAAGAAAGTATTTTGAACTTGCTGAAAAGGAGCCTGTTTTTGTGACAAGAGCAGGCGGAATGCCTATGGCCATTACTCCGGTTGATCTAAGTGACTATCCAACTATGGAGGAAATGAAAGCCATCCAAGAAGGACTAGAAGCGTACGATAAGGGGGAATGTACGACTATCGAGGACGTTAATAATATATGGAAAAGTATTCTGTAGACTTAACCCCTAGAGCAAAGGAGCAGCTGAGATTGATTTACAAGTCTGGAGATAAGGTTATTATAAAGAAGATCGAGCGTTTGGTGGTAGAGCTTTCTGAACATCCTAAGATTGGCATAGGAAAACCTGAGCAACTGAAAGGAGTGGAAAATACTTGGTCTCGCAGGTTAGATAAGAAAAATAGATTAGTCTACACAATTAAAGAAGAAAAGATCCTTGTGCTAGTACTTTCTGTGCTTGGGCATTATGCTGACAAGTGATTAAATCGGTAAAACTATAAAGACGCAGGTCGTGAGGGGAACCCCAACGACCTGCGTCTTGTTTTATTATTTCCCAACAATCGTTGCGATCACTCTATCCAGATCGGCTGAGGTAAGGGACGAGCCCGATGGGAGGCAGAGCCCCCTATCAAAGAGTTGCTCCGAGATTGCCTTGCCCTCTACCGTACTGTAGAAAGGGCAGTCGGCAAAGACAGGCTGCAGGTGCATTGGTTTCCAGAGCGGACGACTCTCGATATTCTCCGCCTCCAGCCTTTGGCGAAGCTCCTCACGGTCGTAGCCCGTTACCTTGCTATCTATAGTGATGCAGGTGAGCCAATAATTGCTATCGAAGTCGCTAGATGGGGCGCTCATCACCTCAATCCCTTCTACTTTGGAGAAGGCGTCACGATAGTAGGCGTGATGGCTCCTACGGGCATCCACATGCTCCTGTAGCACCCCCATCTGACCGCGACCGATGCCGGCCGAGATATTGGATAGGCGGTAGTTGTACCCGATATGCTCGTGCTGGTAGTGAGGCGCTGCTTCGCGAGCTTGTGTGGCAAAAAACATCACCCGCTTTGCCTCCGCTTCGCTATGCGTCACCAGTGCCCCTCCGCCCGAAGTGGTGATGATCTTATTGCCATTGAATGAGAGAGCCCCATACTTCCCTAGCGTACCACACTTACGCCCTTTGTAGGTAGAGCCAAGTGCCTCCGCAGCATCCTCCACCACAGGGATATCATACTCACGTGCGATCGCTAAGATCTCATCCATCTTCGCTGGCATACCATAGAGGTGTACAGGGATGATCGCCACCGGCTTCTTACCCGTCACCTTGATCCGATCCTCAATCGCCTTTCGGAGCGCTTTCGGACACATATTCCACGTCTCCGGTTCACTATCCACAAATACAGGGCTCGCCCCTTGGTACTTGATCGGATTGGCACTTGCCGAAAAGGTAAAGCTCTGGCAAATCACCTCATCGCCCGGCTTCACATCGAGCATCACCAGCGCCAAGTGAAGCGCCGCCGTGCCAGCACTCAGTGCCACCACATGCACATCTTCATTGAGGTAGGTGCGAAGATCCTGCTCAAAAGCATTCACATTCGGACCAAGCGGTACCACCCAATTGGTATCAAACGCCTCCTTAATATACTTCTGCTCCTCACCACCCATCTGGGCTAGCGATAGCCATATCCGCTTCTTCTCTTCCATATCTTTATCTCAATCTTTAGTTTTTTATCTTTCTTTAGGAACCAATCCCGCCCTCCCCTTCCACCTCCTTATTTTAGTTTTTGACTCATAACTAAAATAACACCTTTCTTATTTTAGTTTTCGACTCGAAACTAAAATAAGGCCTTTCTTTTTTTAGTTTTCGGCCTCTAATTAAAATAAGGACTACTTATCAAAGAGGCTTAGATACTCCTGGAAAGCATACCTTTTATTTCTTTGCCCTCCAGTTATTTCCTTTAGAACTCCAACTTGCTCCATTTTTTCGATCAACTTATAGGTTGAAGCATCAGATTTCCCAATGATCTTCCTTATCTCCATTGCTGATCGTACAGGCTTTTCAAACATTTCATTGAGCACCAACTTGCCATCATGTGCACTGCTTCCTAATGGAGAGAGCCTTTCGTCTAAAGTTTGTTGGATAGATAAGATGTTATCAAACGTCCTTACTCCATTATTAGAGGTTTCTATTACCCCTTTCAAAAAGAACTTTAGCCAAGAGTTGATATCATTTTCAGTGCGTGCACGCATCAGATACTCGTAATACAACGACCTATTGCGCTCAAAGTAAGCTGATAAGTAAAGTATTGGTTGTTTCAAAACTCTCTTTGCCACAAGGTATAAAGTGATCAATAGTCTACCTACTCTCCCATTGCCATCTAAGAATGGATGAATCGTTTCAAATTGGAAGTGAATGATAGCTATTTTCAAAAGGTCAGGTATTTTCAGATCCGTATTGTGAATAAAGAGCTCTAGATCCGACATTAACCGTGGCACCTCGGTATGTGGAGGTGGCACAAATACCGCACTATTAATGTTTGATCCACCTATCCAATTTTGACTTGTGCGAAATTGGCCTGGCTCCTTGTGCTTGCCTCTCACACCAGAAAGAAGAATGCTATGAGTATCTCTAATCAGACGATTGGAGAGAGGAAGTTTGTTCAATAGATTTATAGAGGTGTGCATTGCCTCAATATAGTTCTGCACCTCCTTCCAGTCATCTCTATGCTCCATATTGATTAGTTCCTCCTCCAGAAAGGCGTCCTCAATATGTGTCTGAGTTCCCTCGATCCGTGACGACAAGGTGGCTTCATTAGCTATGTGGGTCTTGATGAACAGGTCTATATTGACGTATTCTGAGTACATATCCAATCTTCCAAGATGCCGATCGGCACTACTAAGAAGATGGAATACTTCCATATCGCTAATGACCCATTTCCTATTGATCTCTTCAGGAATAAAGGCTTTGTAATAGCCTTGGTTCACATAGTGTCCGGCATAATAATCTAAGTCCATAAACTATAGCCACAAAAGTACATCGTTTAAAACTTATCAAAGGTACCAAAAAAGAGGCATACCGGTAGCTCCACTCCAGATCCTTATTGTGTGGCGCCCAGCTAATGGGTCGGTTGCCCTTCTGAAATCATTGCTGTCCGGAGAATTCGGAAATGGGTATAACGAGGGGGCTCAATCGCTGAT
>USJF01000001.1 GCA_900554935.1 uncultured Porphyromonas sp. | reverse complement strand
ACTGATTATAACTAATCACTTAATATGTTGCACCAACACTTTTGACCCATAAGTCGCGATTGATGAGTTACAAACTAAACGATCGTCGAGATCGTATCTCGGCAATTTTATAGATACGATCTCGACGAATGGCTTTCGTTTAAGGGTATTTAGCGGTGAGTTGCTTTGGCGTGTCCCCTTGTGCATCTTCCGCTTTGTTTTGGGCTGATATTGCTATTATTGTGTGGATTAGCCTTGAACCAGCTGTCGGTACTCAACGATATCTTCGATTGTGAGCACTGGCATATTGTGTGCAACGCCAAACTTCTTGATCTCTGGTAGACGCGCCATAGTGCCGTCTTCATTAGTTAGCTCACAGAGCACCGCCGTCTCACCTAGGCCTGCAATGGAGACTATATCTATGCTGCCCTCTGTGTGTCCGCGACGCTCCAGTACGCCACTCTCTCTTGCTCGCAGCGGGAATACATGCCCTGGGTGTACCAAGTCTTCGGGTTTTGCCCCTTCGCGTGCTGCCGTTGTGATCGTCACGTAGCGATCTTTGGCCGATACCCCTGTCGTCACCCCTTCCTTTGCCTCTATTGAGATGGTAAAGGCGGTGTTATTGACGCACGTGTTGTGCTGTACCATCTGAGGTAGATTGAGCTCTTGGCACTTCTTGGGCTTAAGGCAGAGGCAGATGATACCGCTGCACTCACGGATCATGAGTGCGATGTTTTGTGGCGTAAGTCGTTCGGTGGAAAAGATGATGTCGCCTTCATTCTCCCTATTTTCATCATCTACAAGGAGGATGCCCCGGCCATCCCTAAGGGCTTCTACTGCCGCTTGGATGCGGGCTTCTACTGCTGGAGAAATTGTGTTGGTTTGTTTCATTTCTTTTTTGTGTTACTATTAGATTATAAATTTATGAGGATCAATGGTACACAAAAGTAGATGAGCCAACACTGCAGAGCCGAAGCCTCGAATGGGTCAGCGGCATCTTGATTCGAATACCATCCGGACTATCACCGTCGGTTATGGAATTTCACCATATCAGTCCCACTAGGGGAGTTGTGGACTATACCACCGGTAAGGAATTACACCTCTCCTCTTGAATCTTTCCCAAAGGTACCAAAACTTTCTATATCTCGTCTTGAAGTAGCTGAAAAAGATTTAATTGGCTATTTACTTGGTAGTTATCAAATTTTGTCGTACCTTTGCCCACCGATATGGTATACCTCGTTCATAGTGGGCGGGTGTCTGCCGTAGAGAGAAAGATAATTTGTTTAATAAGATAGGATAAGATGCCAACGATTCAACAATTGGTCCGTAAGGGACGTGCGACAATTGAGGAGAAAGGTAAGAGCCCAGCTTTGGATAGCTGTCCACAGCGTCGTGGCGTGTGTGTACGTGTGTATACTACTACGCCTAAGAAGCCTAATTCAGCTATGCGTAAGGTGGCTCGTGTGCGTCTCACCAATGGTAAGGAGGTCAACTCTTATATCCCAGGTGAGGGTCACAACCTACAGGAGCACTCTATCGTACTAGTGCGTGGCGGTCGTGTAAAGGACTTGCCAGGTGTGCGTTATCACATCGTGCGTGGTGCACTAGATACAGCTGGAGTGAATGGTCGTACGCAGCGCCGTAGTAAGTATGGTGTGAAGCGC
Source organism: uncultured Porphyromonas sp. (assembly GCA_900554935.1). GTDB lineage: Bacteria > Bacteroidota > Bacteroidia > Bacteroidales > Porphyromonadaceae > Porphyromonas_A. The sequence continues at coordinate 25,093 of USJF01000001.1, read as the reverse complement.
CCTAAGAAGTAATCCAAGCTAGGCTATTTGGCTGGATGCGCAGAAAAAGCCCTCTTAGCTGGCACAGTGGTGCTACTCTCCATGGAGAGGTAGAGGGGATACAAAAGAGATTGACTTTATGAGATGGTGGCGAGATGCCCATTGGTCTGAACGATGGGATCTCTAATTGGAGCCAGGGCTACCTAAGTGTAGCAGGGTGTCACTATAGTATCTGGAGCTAGCCCAAAGATTGATATTACTTGGGTGTCGCCAAGGTTGAGCATACCTATATATATATAGTGTATGTGAGACAGGCCAAGATGGCTAGGCGGAGTGGGTCGGAAGACTAGCTGGGCAAAGGAGAAGATGCGTAAGAGAGGAGAACTCACAAGTGAGGTGGATGCTCCCCGAGGTGGTCTTGAAGTGAAGGCCAAGGGGGTGAAATAACGAAGTGTGGGTTGTCTATTTTTTCAATACTTACGGTGAGCACCGTAAGTGTAATCAAAACAAATACTGATTTGGTCTTGGCGCCTTACAAGGAAGGTGTGCCGGTGAGCAACAGAGGAATGGCTGTGACTGGCACTGCTGTAGGGACTGCAAGACAATGATACTTTTTTTGTAGTATAATATGAGAAAAGCAAAGCCAAAGAAGAGGCAATTATTGCCAGATCCAGTGTACAATGATGTCGCTGTGACTAGATTCGTCAATCATATGATGTATGATGGCAAGAAGAATCTATCCTTTGAGATCTTTTACGGTGCACTAGAGATCGTAAAGAATAAGATGGCTAATGAGGAGAAGACCCCTCTAGAAATCTGGAAGACTGCCCTCGAGAATATCACTCCACAAGTGGAGGTGAAGACTCGTAGAATTGGTGGTGCTAACTTTCAGGTGCCTACTGAGATCAGACCTGAGCGCAAGGAGTCTATCTCAATGAAAAATATGATCCTATTCGCTCGCAAGCGTGGCGGTAAGACAATGGCTGATAAGCTATCGGCTGAGATTATGGACGCTTACAACCAGCAGGGTGGTGCCTTTAAGCGTAAGGAGGATATGCACCGTATGGCTGAGGCTAACCGTGCATTTGCTCACTTTAGGTTCTAAAGAATAGAAAGGAAACAATAAGAGATGGCTAATAAGACACATTTAGAGCGTACTAGAAATATCGGTATCATGGCGCATATTGATGCCGGTAAAACTACTACATCGGAGCGTATCCTATTCTACACTGGTCTGACTCATAAGATCGGTGAGGTACACGACGGTGCAGCAACTATGGACTGGATGGAACAGGAGCAGGAGCGTGGTATCACTATTACCAGTGCTGCAACTACTACTTTCTGGAACTATCACAATGAGAAATATAAGATCAATCTGATTGACACTCCGGGGCACGTGGACTTTACCGTGGAGGTGGAGCGCTCACTACGTATCCTGGATGGTACCGTGGCTGCTTTCTGTGCAGTGAGCGGTGTACAACCTCAGAGTGAGACGGTATGGCGCCAGGCTGATAAGTACAAGGTGCCTAGAATCGCTTATGTTAATAAGATGGACCGTAGCGGTGCCAACTTCTATGAGGTGGTACGCCAGCTAAAAGATATGCTTGGTGCGCACGCAGTGCCAATTCAGGTGCCAATCGGTGCTGAGGAGACCTTTATCGGGGTGGTAGACCTCGTGACAATGAAGGCGCTCGTATGGCACGATGAGGAGATGGGCTCACACTACGATACCGTAGAGATCCCAGCTGATGTGAAGGCAGATGCCGAGGAGTGGCGAGAGAAGATGCTTGAGAGCCTTGCTGAGGTGGATGAGGCATTGATGGAGAAGTATTTTGATGACCCATCAACTATCACTGAGGATGAGATCCGTGCAGCAATCCGCAAGGGTACTGTATCTATGGAGATCAATCCTGTGATCTGTGGTACTTCATTCAAGAATAAGGGGGTACAACCACTGCTTGATGCTGTGTGTGCTTATCTTCCAAGCCCACTAGATACTCCTACTATTGAGGGTACTGACCCACGTGATCCTGAGAAGGTGATCGTGCGTAAGGTAGATGAGGATGAGCCACTTTGTGCACTTGCCTTTAAGATCGCTACCGACCCATATGTGGGTCGCCTATGCTTCTTCCGTGTTTACTCTGGTAAGCTGGAGGCTGGTAGCTACGTTTATAATAGCCGTAGCGAGAAGAAGGAGCGTATCAGCCGTCTATTCCAGATGCACTCAAATAAGCAAAATCCTATGGAGCTTATCAATGTGGGTGATATCGGAGCAGGAGTAGGCTTCAAGGATATCCGTACTGGTGATACTCTTTGTGATGAGGAGCACCCTATTACTCTCGAGAGTATGGACTTCCCAGATCCAGTGATCGGTATCGCTGTGGAGCCTAAGACTCAAAAGGATATGGATAAGCTCGGAATTGGTCTTGCTAAGCTAGCCGAGGAGGATCCAACCTTTACCGTGAAGACCAACGAGGAGACTGGCCAGACTGTGATTAGCGGTATGGGTGAGCTTCACCTTGAGATTATTATCGATCGTCTGAAGCGTGAGTTTAAGGTGGAGTGTAACCAAGGTCGCCCACAGGTTAGCTACAAGGAGGCTATCTCTGAGCCAGTTGAGCTTCGTGAGGTGTACAAGCGTCAGACCGGTGGTCGCGGTAAGTTTGCCGATATCATCGTTCGTGTAGAGCCTAAGGATAAGGACTTTGAGGGTGACCTCCAATTTATCGATGAGGTGAAGGGTGGTAACATCCCACGTGAGTATATACCAAGTGTGCAGAAGGGCTTCGAGCGTGCTATGAAGAATGGTGTGCTAGCAGGCTATCCTATGGACGGACTAAAGGTGACTTTGCTCGATGGTTCTTTCCACCCAGTAGACTCCGACCAGCTCTCTTTCGAGGTGTGTGCTATCCAAGCCTTTAAGAATGCATGTGCTAAAGCACACCCAATCCTCCTAGAGCCTATTATGAAGGTAGAGGTGGTAACTCCTGAGGAGAGCATGGGTGATGTGATCGGTGACCTTAATAAGCGTCGTGGCCAGGTTGAGGGTATGGAGACTCACCGCAATGGTGCTCGTATCGTGAAGGCTAAGACTCCTCTCGCAGAGATGTTTGGTTATGTAACAGCCCTCCGTACTATCACCAGTGGTCGAGCTACAAGTACTATGACCTTTAGCCACTTCGAGGAGATGTCGACCTCTAACGCTAAGGCTGTGCTAGAGGAGGTAGATGGACACGTAGAGCTCCTTAAGTAATAGAGATAATAAAGAGAATCATTGCAAGCATATGAATCAAGTCATTAGAATCAAGATTAAGTCTTACGACCACACGTTGGTTGATAAGTCGGCCGAGCAGATTGTTAAGGCTGTTGAGCCTACGGGAGTGACTGTACGTGGACCTATTCCACTGCCAACTCGTAAGCGTATCTTCACCGTGAACCGCTCTACTTTCGTTAATAAGAAGAGCCGCGAGCAATTCCAGCTATCTACCTACAAGCGCCTCATCGATATCGTCAATGCAGGTACTAATACTGTAGATGCTTTGGCTCGCTTGGTGCTCCCTAGTGGTGTGGAGATTGAGATTAAGACAGATATCTAATCCGTAGAGATTTAGGTCTGTCTTACAAGAGAAATAGAATTATATTGTAAACCAAACCAATAAGTTGAGACTGAAATGCCAGGATTAATAGGAAAAAAAGTCGGAATGACATCCGTATTCAGTGCCGAGGGGAAAAATATCCCATGCACTGTTATCGAAGTAGGTCCTTGTGTGGTAACTCAGGTAAAGACTAGTGAGGTGGATGGCTATGAGGCTATCCAATTGGGCTTCGAGGATAAGAAGGAGAAGCATACCAATAAGGCTGAGCAAGGCCACTTCGCTAAGGCTGGAGTAACCCCCAAGAGACACTTGGCCGAGTTCAATAATTTTGACAAGGAGTACAAGTTGGGTGATGTGATCAATGCTGAGATCTTCAATGGCGTCGCTTATGTCGATGTTATCGGTACCTCTAAGGGTAAAGGATTTCAGGGCGTTGTAAAGCGTCACAACTTCGGCGGTGTGGGCCAGACAACCCACGGTCAAAAGAATAGGCTCAGAGCACCTGGATCTATCGGAGCGTGTGCTACACCCTCTAAGGTAGTGAAGGGTATGAGGATGGCAGGTCAAGATGGTAACCGCAGGGTAACTATCGAAAACCTACGTGTGATTAAAGTGCTTCCAGAGCAAAACGCCCTCGTGGTAAAGGGTAGCGTGCCTGGAGCAAAAGGTACCATCTTATTAGTAAATATCTAAGCGATATGGAATTAAATGTATTGAACATCAACGGTCAGGAGACCGGACGTAAGGTAACTCTGGATGCTTCTGTATTTGGAGTTGAGCCTAATGATCATGTCATTTATCTAGACGTGAAGCGCTACTTAGCTAATAAGAGACAAGGTACTCATAAGACTAAGGAGCGTGGTGAAGTGGCCTTTAGTACCCGCAAGCTCTTCCGCCAAAAAGGTACTGGTGGAGCACGTAGAGGTAGTATCAAGAGCCCTCTTTTGAGAGGTGGTGGTACGGTATTCGGCCCACGTCCACGTGATTATGAACAAAAGGTAAATAAGAAGGTTAAGCAACTGGCACGTATCTCTGCTCTTAGCCGTAAGGCAAGCGCCAATGAGATCACTGTGGTAGAGGACTTCTCCTTTGAGGCTCCTAAGACCAAGCAATTTGTATCGGTACTAAAGGCTCTGAAGATTGATGATGTAAAGAGCTTGGTACTCCTAGGTGGGATAGATAATACCCTCCTTATGTCGGCTCGCAATATCCCTACCGTAAGCGTGATGCAGGCGGAGGATGTGAGCACTTACAATCTACTCAATGCTAAGCAATTGGTATTGACTGAAAGTGCACTCACAATGCTGACTGACCTACTAGCAAAGAAGTAACGGGACACTTTAGAGAGAATTATAAATAGTATGAGAGGTATTTTATTACAACCTATTATTACTGAAAAGTTGACGGACATCACCGAAAAGATGCCCAATCGCTATGGCTTCAAAGTGGCTCGTAACGCAAATAAGACCGAGATCAAGGAGGCTGTAGAGAAGATGTACGACGTAAACGTGGTGAGCGTTAATACTATCAACTACGATGGTAAGCGTATGCAGCGTTATACCAAGGGCGGTCTTATCGTAGGACAAAAACCTGCGTTCAAAAAGGCAATCGTAACACTTAAAGAGGGGCAAGTGATAGACTTCTTTAGTAACATTTGATAAAAAATGGGAATACGTAAATTAAAGCCCACTACGCCTGGGCAAAGACATAAGATTATCGGTGCATTTGATAAAGTCACTAAGAGTACACCGGAGAAGTCTCTAATCGCATCAAAGAAAAGAACCGGTGGGCGTAACAATATCGGTAAGATGACGATGCGCAATATCGGTGGCGGTCACAAGAAGCAGTACCGTATCATCGATTTCAAGAGAAGGAAAGATGGTATTCCTGCAACAGTAAAAGCTATCGAGTACGATCCAAATAGATCAGCTCGTATCGCTCTACTTTACTACGCTGATGGTGAGAAGGCCTATATCCTAGCACCAGACGGACTGGAAGTTGGTAGAACTGTACTATCTGGTGAGGATGCAGCTCCTGAGGTAGGAAATGCTCTACCTCTAGGTAAAATCCCTGTAGGTACCGTAGTCCACAATATCGAGCTCCGCCCTGGCCAAGGTGCCAAGATGGTGCGTAGCGCTGGCTCTTTCGCGCAGCTTACTTCTCGTGAGGGAACTTATGTAGTTATCAAGATGCCTAGCGGTGAAGTGCGTCGTATCTTGGCAGCTTGTAAGGCTACCGTAGGTAGTGTGGGCAACTCTGACCACGCTCTTGAAAGAAGTGGTAAGGCTGGACGTACCCGCTGGTTGGGTCGCCGTCCTCGTGTTCGTGGTGTAGCGATGAACCCAGTAGATCACCCAATGGGTGGTGGTGAAGGTCGTGCGTCTGGTGGACACCCACGTAGCCGTACAGGTCTATATGCTAAGGGTCTGAAGACTCGTGCACCTAAGAAGCACTCCTCTAAGTATATCATTGAGGGTCGTAAGAAGAAGCGTAAGTAATCGCTTCAGGTAAGTATTGAACCAACTTAATGTACTGAATAAAGATATGAGTCGTTCACTAAAAAAAGGACCCTACATCGAGCTAAAGCTTGAGAAGCGAGTACTTGAGATGAATGAGAGTGGCAAGAAAAGTGTCATCAAGACATGGAGCCGTGCATCAATGATTTCACCCGACTTCGTAGGGCACACAATAGCTGTACACAATGGGAATAAGTTTATCCCAGTGTTTGTAACTGAGAATATGGTTGGACACAAGCTAGGTGAATTTGCACCTACTCGTACCTTCCGTGGACACAGTGGTAATAGAAAGTAACCCCACCACGGGACATTAAATAAAATTAGATAGTAACTAATATGGGTAAAAGGAAGAAGCTAGCCGCTGAGCAACGCAAAGAGGCACGCAGTACTCAGTACTTTGCTAGGCTTGTCAATATCCCTTCCTCTCCACGTAAGATGCGTTTGGTAGCGGATATGGTACGTGGTATGGAGGTGAATAAAGCTCTTGGCGTACTGAGATATTCGAGCAAGCTAGCGGCTACACCAATGGAGAAGCTACTACGTAGTGCCATCTCTAATTGGGAGCAAAAGAATGGCCGCCAGGCTGAGGAGGGAGAACTCTATGTCTCCAAGATTTATGTGGATGAGAGTATGACGCTAAAGCGACTCCGTCCGAGAGCTCAAGGTAGAGGTTGTAGAATCCGTAAGAGAAGCAACCACTTGACTATTTATGTAGATACACTTCCCAACGCGGAAGAGAATTAAGCACATTCTAAGCAAATAATTTGTAGATGGGACAAAAGACAAATCCAATAAGCAATCGCTTAGGAATCATTAGGGGCTGGGACTCTAATTGGTTCGGCAAGAAAAGTGATCTCGCCGACACTCTCCTAGAGGATTATAAGCTTCGCACCTATATCGAGGCTCGCCTCTCTCGTGCAAGTGTATCTAGGGTAGTTATCGAGCGCACGCTAAAACTAGTCACAATCACTATTTGCTCAGCACGCCCTGGCCATATCATTGGACGTGGAGGTACTGAGGTAGATAAGCTACGTGAGGAGCTAAAGCGCTTCACGGACAAGGAGGTACAGATCAATATCTTTGAGATCCGTAGACCTGATGTTGATGCTAAGATCGTGGCAGAGAATATCGCACGTCAGCTCGAAGGACGTATGAACTATCGTAGAGCTGTAAAGCAGGCTGTGGGCAATGCTATGCGCACTGGTGCTGAAGGTATCAAAGTGCAGCTAAGTGGTAGGCTCAACGGAGCAGAGATGGCACGTAGTGAGATGTTCAAGGAGGGACGTACACCACTTCATACCCTTCGCGCTGATATTGACTATGCCCTTGAAGAGGCACGTACCAAAGTAGGTGCCATCGGTGTAAAGGTATGGATCTGCCACGGAGAGGTATACGGTAAGCGTGACCTTGCTCCTGACTTCACACAGCAACGTGACAATCGTCCACGTCGTGATGGTGGTCGTGGTGCACGTGGAGGTCGTCGCAGAGGCAATAGGGGCGGACGTAATGATCGCTAAGCTGCTATCCGCTAACGAAGTATAAAATTGAAGATAAGACATAAGATATGTTACAACCAAAAAAGACCAAGTTCAGAAGGCAGCAAAAGGGTCGCATGAAGGGTGATGCCCAGCGTGGCAATCAGCTAGCGTTTGGCTCTTTCGGCATCAAGTCGCTACAGACTTGCTGGATTACTGGTCGCCAGATAGAGGCGGCACGTATCGCTGTGACTAGATATATGCAACGTCAAGGTCAGGTGTGGGTGCGTATTTTCCCTGATAAGCCTATCACTGCTAAGCCAGCAGAGGTACGTATGGGTAAAGGTAAAGGTAACCCAGAGGGCTTCGTAGCTCCTGTAACCCCTGGACGTATGCTATTTGAGGTAGAGGGTGTCAGCTATGCAGTAGCAAAAGAGGCTCTACGCCTTGCCGCTCAGAAGCTCCCAGTAACCACTAAGTTCGTGGTTCGCCGTGACTATGAATTTTAATTTCTGTACTACATATAAGTAAATCAGTATGAAGAGTAATGAATTAAGAGACCTCACGGTACAGGAGCTAAAAGAGAGAATCGAGACAGAGACAGTAAGGTATCAGAGGATGCAGCTCCAGCACAGAGTAACTCCTCTCGATAAGCCTTCATCTCTCAACGACCAGCGGAAGCTGGTGGCACGTCTCCATACCGTTCTCAACGAGAAGACCGTTGAGCAAGGAAGTATTAACGATTAAGAGTCGCTCTAAGAGATGGAAAAGAGAAGTTTAAGGAAGGTAAGACAAGGCGTAGTCTCTAGTAATAAGATGGATAAGTCTGTCACAGTAGCTGTGAAGTGGAAGGAGAAGCACCCTATCTACGGAAAGTTCGTGAATAAGACCAAGAAGTTCCACGCACACGATGAGAATAACGAGTGCAATGAAGGGGACACCGTTAGGATTATGGAGACTCGACCACTAAGCCGTACCAAGCGCTGGAGAGTTATCCAGATCGTAGAGAGAGCGAAGTAAAATTATTGCAGATTTGTAGAGTAATCTATTATGATACAACAAGAGTCTAGACTAGCTGTAGCTGATAATAGCGGTGCTAAAGAGGTGCTCTGTATTCGCGTGCTAGGCGGTACTCGTCGCAGATATGCTTCGATCGGTGATGTGATCGTGGTATCTGTAAAGAGTGCTATCCCTGGTAGCGACGTGAAGAAGGGAGCAGTATCAAAGGCATTGATCGTAAGGACCAAAAAGGAGATCCGCCGTCCAGATGGATCGTACATCCGTTTCGATGAGAATGCGTGTGTGCTCCTAAATGCTGCTGGTGATATCCGTGCTACCCGTATCTTTGGTCCTGTTGCACGTGAGATACGTGCCGTGAATATGAAGGTTGTCTCACTTGCACCTGAGGTGCTTTAATATAGAAAGGAAAGACAATGGCAAAATTTCATATAAAGAAGGGCGATACCGTATTTGTAAATGCGGGTGATGACAAGGGTAAGACGGGCCGAGTTTTGAAGGTGGATACCAAGAAAAACCGTGCTATCGTAGAGGGCAGAAATATGATCACTAAGAGGACTAAGCCAAGTGCTCAGCACCCTCAAGGTGGTATGGTGCACAAAGAGGCATCTATCCATATCTCTAACCTCAATCCCGTAGATCCTAAGACTGGGGCTCCTACACGTGTAGGACGTCGGAGAAATGACGATGGTAAGCTAGAGCGCTACGCCAAGAAGTCTGGTGAGCTACTGAAGTAATAAATGCTAATAGCTGAAAGAGAGATGGCTACAGATAATTTGAAAAAGGACTATAATGAGCGTATTGTACCATTGCTGATGAAGCAATTTGGCTACAGTAGTGTGATGCAAGTGCCTGCACTGACCAAGATCGTAGTAAATCAAGGTCTCGGTGCTGCAACTGCCGATAAGAAGTTGATCGAAATCGCACAAGGTGAGCTCGCCTTAATCACTGGTCAAAAACCAGTTGTCACCTACTCCAAAAAGGATATCTCCAATTTTAAGCTCCGTAAGGGTATGCCTATCGGTGTAATGGTAACGCTTAGAAGAGAGAAGATGTATGAGTTCTTGGAGAGGCTAATCCGTATCGCACTACCTCGTATTCGTGACTTTAAGGGTGTGGATAGCCGCCTAGATGGTAGAGGCAACTATACCCTTGGTGTAACAGAGCAGATCATCTTCCCAGAGATCAATCTTGATAGCATTACCAAGATTATGGGTATGAATATCACTTTTGTTACTTCTGCCAAGACCGACGAGGAGGGATTTGCACTCCTAAAGGAGTTTGGAATCCCTTTCAAGAAGAAAGAAAACTAAGGAAGGATAGAGAGCAATATGGCAAAAGAATCAATGAAAGCGCGTGAGCGCAAAAGAGCTAAGCTGGTAGAGAAGTATGCTGCAAAGCGTGCACAGCTAAAGGCTGAAGGAGATTACGAAGGCCTCCAGAAGCTACCTAAGAATGCTAGCCCTGTGCGTCTTCACAACCGCTGTAATATCACTGGTAGACCAAAGGGATATATGAGACTATTCGGTCTCTCAAGGATTCAATTCCGCGAGATGGCTTCTAAGGGTCTTATCCCAGGTGTGAAGAAGGCCAGCTGGTAACACTATCAATGAGTATAGAGTGATGATGGCCTACCTACGAAATAAATGGCGGTAACTATCGTACAGAATAACTACGCTGAGTCCAATTGGTGCTCTGGCGTAGTTATTTTTTTTTGATAAGATGGACCACAACCTTCTATACCATTAATTCCAAGTTGACAATCTTCCTACACCTTTCGCCGCCCCCTCCGATGAGAGGAGCGACGACCTAAATTCCGCAAGTTAGATAGAGCCGAAAGTTTAGTTTGTAACTAAGTGATCACTGAGTTCGAAACAAAGTGATTCATGAGTTTGTAACTCAGCGATCAGCCAGTTCGAAACTCGCCAAAGACTGAGATTCAAACTCCCAAGGTGGTTGAGATAGAGTGTTGAATACTAGCGCTTTATATAAGCGCTGCGAATCGCATCTATCTTACCATAGGTTTCGCTTTATTGGACGATAGATTATTGTCCCTATGCAACCACTCTTAAGCCCATTACCAATCGAAGCTATAGCGAATGGTAGGTGGACAACAATGAAAAGAGTCTCCAGAGGACGGTAACAACCTTATCTTTCGGAATTGAGCGTGAGGAGGTAACGTTTGGATATATCGCTAGATATTTGTACCTTTGTGCCTATCAAAGTATGTGATGAGTATCGCTATCGGTTCTGAAAGTCAGAGCTGATGCGGTGTGTTGCATTATTTTGATGGTATGTGGTGGCGCTTAAGAGCTTTTAGCGTACAGCGTGACCACAAGAGAGTGAAAAAGTGTATGTAAATATTGTCTGAGGTAGATGTGAGGTACACACTATTTTCAGATTAATTTCAACAACTTAATTTTATGACAGATCCAATATCTGACTATTTAACTCGCCTGCGCAATGCCATCATGGCAAGGCACAGAGTGGTGGAAATCCCAGCGAGCAACATCAAAAAGGAGATGACAAAAATCCTTTTTGAGAAGGGGTATATTCTCAATTATATGTTTGATGAGAATGGACCTCAAGGAACTATCAAGATTGCGCTTAAGTACGATGTCGTTTCTAAGAAGAATGCAATCAAGAGACTGGAGCGTGTATCGCGTCCAGGTCTTCGTCGTTATGTAGGCTATCAAGATATGCCTAGGGTACTTAATGGCTTAGGTATCGCTATCCTATCTACTAGCCAAGGTGTGATGACCAATAAGGAGGCCGCAGACCGCAAGATCGGTGGTGAGGTCCTCTGCTATATTTATTAATCTTAGTAGGAAAGGAACAAAGTTATGTCAAGAATTGGTAATTTGCCCATTTCTATCCCTAACGGTGTCACTGTCACTATTAAGGATAATGAAGTGGTAGTGAAGGGCCCCAAGGGAGAGCTATCTCAGAAGGTAGACCCACGTATCAACGTAAAGGAAGAGGAAGGTGTACTACACTTTTCTACCACCACTGGTACAAAAGAAGAGAGTGCAATGCACGGCCTATATCGTTCACTAGTTCACAATATGGTGGTAGGTGTATCTGAAGGATATACCCAGACCCTCGAGCTGATCGGTGTAGGTTTTAGAGCCTCTAATGAGGGACAGCTACTTGAGCTTTCAGTAGGCTACTCTCACCCTATCTTTTTACTGCTCCCACCAGAGATCAAGGTGGAGACCAAGATGGAGCGTAATAAGGCTCCACTTGTGACACTTTCTTCGGCAGACAAGCAATTGCTTGGTCAGGTATGTGCTAAGATCCGTACATTCCGTAAGCCTGAGCCATACAAAGGCAAGGGTATCAAGTTTGTCGGTGAGTACATTCGTAGAAAGTCTGGTAAGACTGCAGCAGCTAAGTAATCACACTTTTGGATATTCGTAATCTATGATAACTAAGAAGGAAAGAAGATTAAAGATCAAGGCACGTGTGCGTAAAAACTTGCACGGTACTGCCGAGAGACCTAGGCTGACTGTATTTAGAAGTAATAAGCAGATCTATGCACAGGTGATTGACGACGTAGAGGGGAAGACCCTCTTAGCGTTTGACTCTACTAAGCTAGAGGAAAAGCTACCAAAGAAGGAGCTGGCCGAAAAGGTGGGCGAGACTTTGGGCAAAAAGGCTGTAGAAGCAGGTATAGAGACGGTAGTTTTCGACCGTAATGGCTACCTCTACCACGGACGTGTCAAGGAGCTGGCAGAGGGTGCTAGGAAAGCAGGATTGAAGTTCTAACACAACCATAAGTACAGTAAAGATATGAAGAGAATAAACTCTGTAAGTGGTCTCGAACTAAAGGAGAGATTGGTAGCGATTAACCGTGTGACGAAGGTGACAAAGGGTGGTCGTACCTTTACACTTGCTGCTATGGTAGTGGTAGGTGATGAGAATGGAATTATCGGCTATGGACTTGGTAAGGCAGGTGAAGTGAGTGTAGCTATCCAAAAGGCTACCGAGGCTGCTAAGAAAAACCTTATCAAGGTACCTGTACATAAAGGTACTATACCACACGAGCAAGCTGCTAAGTTTGGCGGTGCACGTGTGATGCTGAAGCCAGCATCTGAGGGTACCGGAGTAGTAGCTGGTGGTGCAATGCGTGCCGTATTGGAGAGTGTTGGAGTTACTGACGTGCTAGCCAAGAGTAAGGGATCTAGTAATCCCCACAACCTCGTGAAGGCAACCATTGGGGCACTTAGTGAGATGCGCGATCCACTTGAGGTGGCTAAGATTCGTGGTATCTCGGTAGAGAAAGTATTTAAGGGATAAGTAAGAGTACACATATAGTAATATGGAGACTATAAAGATTAAGCAAGTGCGTAGCCGCATACGTTGTCCAAAGGATCAAAAGGCAGCTCTTGATGCTCTTGGGCTTAAGAAACTTAATAGGGTGGTTGAGCTTCAGAAGAATGAGGCTGTACTCGGAAATGTCAAGAAAGTACGCCACCTAGTTGAGGTAGTTGAGGATTAATCTAGTGCGTGTGTCTCCTCGGATTGGAGAGGCACCCAACTAAGTAAAGATATATAATTAGATATGAACCTATCAAATTTGAAGCCCGCTGAAGGGGCTACAAAAAGTCGCAGAAGGATCGGTCGTGGTCCAGGTAGCGGATTAGGTGGCACTTCTACAAGAGGTCACAAGGGAGCGAAGAGCCGTTCAGGCTACAAGGCAAAGTTTGGTTTTGAGGGTGGTCAGATGCCACTACAACGCCGTCTGCCTAAGTTCGGATTCCGTAATCCTAATAGAGTAGAGTATGCTCCTGTAAATCTTGGAGCTATCGAGGCACTTGCCAAGAAGGGCATTACTGAGATAGGCCAAGCAGAGCTAGTAGCTGCTGGTCTTATCCATAAGGATGACAAAGTAAAGCTACTTGGTATGGGCGAGCTCACCTCAAAGGTGAAGGTATCCGTTCATGCGGCCTCAAAAAGTGCTAAAGAGGCTATTGAGAAGGCTGGCTCAGAGCTAGTGTTACTGTAAATATAGAGAAGAGTACCGATGAAATTTGTTCAGACACTCCGGAATATCTGGAAGATAGAGGATCTCAAACAGCGTATTATCACTACGGTGTGGCTGATTATTATCTATCGTCTGGGTACCCATATCGTATTACCCAACATTGACCCTTCTGGCTTAGTAGCACTAAAAGATCAGACACGTGGTGGTGTGATGGCACTCCTTGATATGTTTTCGGGAGGAGCCTTCAGTAATGCTTCGGTGATGGCCTTGGGTATCATGCCTTATATCTCTGCATCTATCGTGATGCAGCTGATGGCCATCGTAGTGCCTAGCATCCAAAAGATGCAAAGAGAGGGTGAGAGTGGTCGCCGTAAGATCAACCAATGGACCCGCTATCTCACAATAGCTATTCTATTGGTTCAAGGCCCAGTCTACCTAATCAACTTAAGTCACCAATTGATGGCAGCAGGAAGCTCTATGCCATCGGGTTTTTGGTTTAGCTTCTCTAGCACCATATTTATGGCTGCTGGTTCTATGTTTGCACTTTGGTTAGGCGAGCGTATTACCGACAAGGGAATTGGTAATGGAGTTTCCTTTATCATCCTCGTAGGTATCTTAGCACGATTCCCAATGGCCATTACACAGGAGTTTGTACTGAGATTTAATAATCCTGGTGGGATATTCCTATTCCTTCTTGAAATCTTAGTGCTCCTAGTAGTGATTGCTGGTGCAATCATGCTTGTACAAGGAACGAGGCGAGTGCCTGTTCAGTATGCTAAGCGTACGGTAGGCAATCGTATGTATGGTGGAGCTCGCCAGTATATCCCTCTTAAGGTGAATGCAGCTAATGTGATGCCTATCATTTTTGCTCAGGCTATCATGTTTATCCCTGTGACCCTGTTCCCAGCTTTGACCTCCAAGTCTACTTTCTGGCAAGGGTTTGCGTCGGGACAGAGTTTCTGGTACAATTTCACCTTCGCTATCCTAATTATCCTATTTACCTACTTCTACACAGCCGTGACCATCAATCCATCTCAGATGGCAGATGAGCTTAAGCGTTCTAATGGTTTCGTGCCAGGTGTTAAGCCAGGTAAAGCTACTAAGGAGTTCTTGGATAGTGTTATGAGTAAGATTACTCTTCCAGGTGCCTTATTCTTGGCAATCGTGGCTATTCTACCTGCTTTTGCTCGACTCTTTGGTGTGTCTGCTCAGTTTAGTTCATTCTTCGGTGGTACCTCACTAATCATTCTTGTAGGTGTGGTATTGGATACGCTACAGCAAGTGGAGAGTCACTTGTTACAGCATCACTATGATGGACTTCTTGAGACAGGACGTATTAAGGGGCGTTCGGGAAATCTGTATTAATATCTTTCCAAGTCCATTAAGATAGAGTGCTGAAATGTTTGAGAGAAGACAAATTTACCTAAAGACCGCAGAGGAGATTGAGAAGCTTTATCGGGCTAATCAATTGGTAGGAATGACCCATGGCGAACTTGCGAAGCATATCAAACCTGGTGTTACCACCAAGCAGTTGGATAAGATTGCTTACGAGTTTATCTGCGACCATGGCGCAAAGCCTGCTTTTTTAGGGTATTCAGGTTTTCCAGCAACACTATGTACCTCTATCAATGAATACGTGGTACATGGTATTCCCTCTGAGACTACGGTCCTTAAGGAGGGTGATATCATCAGCGTCGACTGCGGTACTATCTTAGATGGTTTTGTAGGGGATAGTGCATTTACCTTTCCAGTTGGAGAGGTGTCGGATGAGGTTAAAGGCCTCCTTCGTACTACCCACGACTCCCTTTATGTAGGCATTGAAGCTGCTGTAGTTGGTAAGCGTATTGGTGATATAGGGCATGCAGTCCAAACTTACTGTGAAAAGCGAGGCTACTCTGTAGTAAGAGAGTTCACAGGTCACGGTATTGGCCATTCAATGCATGAAGCACCTAATGTCCCTAACTATGGTCGCCCTGGTACCGGTGCTAAGATTGAAGAAGGGCTATGCATTTGTATAGAACCGATGATCAACCTGGGTAGCAAAAACGTCGTTATTTATGACGATGGATGGACTACCCGCACCAAAGACCGTAAGCCTTCCGCCCACTTTGAGCACTGTATCGCTATTGTAGATGGACGAGCTAAGATTATGAGTAGCTTCGAGTTTGTCAAAGAAACTCTTGGCGGACTCCCATTCTAAGCTGAGTAAGATATTAAGATTAAACATTAAAAGAAAGGTAATAATTTATGGCAAAACAACCAGCAATAGAGCAAGATGGTGTAATCCTAGAGGCATTGTCCAACGCTATGTTTAAGGTAGAGCTTGACAATGGTCACCAGATCACCGCTCATATCTCTGGCAAGATGAGGATGCACTACATCCGCATTCTTCCTGGAGACCGTGTAAAGGTGGAAATGTCGCCCTACGACTTATCCAAGGGGCGTATCTCTTACCGCTACAAGTAAGCCGTGCAAGGTTGCCAACCATATTATTTCAAATTGATACATAGAACACTACCCGTGCGGGGCAAGCGAGCCACTAGTGGGTATTAATAGAAATAGAGATTATGAAGGTTAGAACATCTTTGAAGAAGCGTACCCCAGACGATAAGATCGTGCGTCGCAAGGGTCGTCTTTATATCATTAACAAGAAAAACCCTAAGATGAAGCAGCGTCAAAACTAATCTCCTTCATCCGATCATTGGATATATAGAGATTTAGTGACCAGCTATCTTAATCGGGACAACAGACTAAGAGAGTTACACTTAACTAACAACTATAGTATTATATGGCAATAAGAATTGTTGGTGTCGACCTGCCTCAGAATAAGCGTGGAGCTATCGCCCTTACCTATATTTATGGTATAGGTAGAAGCGCAGCTGCTACTATTCTTGATAAAGCAGGAGTAGATCCAAACATTAAAGTGCAAGACTGGACAGACGACCAAGCTGCTGCTATTCGTGAGATCATCTCGAATAACTATAAGGTAGAGGGTGATCTCCGTAGTGAGACACAGCTCAATATCAAGCGCCTTATGGATATCGGTTGCTATCGTGGAATCCGTCACCGTATTGGTCTGCCACTACGTGGTCAGTCAACTAAAAACAATGCTCGTACTCGCAAAGGACGTAGAAAGACCGTTGCGAATAAGAAGAAAGCTACTAAGTAAGACTAGGAAGGAAATATGGCTAAGAAAACTGCTACTAAAAAGAGAAAAGTACAGGTGGATCCTATTGGACAGGCTCATATCCACTCTTCCTTCAATAACATTATCATTACCCTTACCAATAACCAAGGGCAAGCTATCTCGCAATCCAGTGCAGGTAAGATGGGATTCCGTAGTTCTAAGAAGAACACCCCCTACGCTGCACAGATGGCAGCAGAAGACTGTGCTAAGGTGGCGTATGATGCCGGTTTGAGGAAAGTGACCGTATATGTAAAGGGTCCAGGTAATGGCCGTGAGAGTGCTATCCGCACCATCCACGGAGCAGGGATTGAGGTGATGGAGATTGTAGATGTGACGCCACTTCCACACAATGGATGTCGCCCTCCAAAGCGTCGTAAGCCTTAATTGGTTTACTTCACTTCCCTTGTTTCAAAGACATTTTGTCGTACACAAGAGAGATATATTAGAATGAGGCGACTCTGCATTTATACCAATGGATTGGTCGCTACCATGCACCTTCCGACGCAGCTGTGCAGAGCTTGTTTCATGGTTACTAATTAATAATATTACATTTTATAATGGCAAGATATACAGGTCCAAAAGCCAGAATTAATCGCAAGTTTGGTGAGCCAATCTTTGGTAATGCCAAATCGAAGAAAACTTACCCAGCTGGTCAGCACGGCAACTCACGTCGTAGCAAGACTTCAGAGTATGGGTTGCAGCTGCGCGAAAAACAGAAGGCAAAGTACACCTACGGCGTTTTAGAGCGCCAGTTCCGCAATCTATACGAGCGTGCTTCTCGCATGCCTGGTGTGCGTGGTGAGGTGTTGGTTCAACTTCTAGAGCGTCGTCTTGATAATGTAGTTTACCGTCTAGGTCTAGCTCGTTCGCGCAATGCTGCTCGTCAGCTTGTTAATCATGGACACATCGTGGTTGATGGTCAGGTAGTTGATATTCCTTCCTACACTGTTTCTGAAGGTCAGACTATCGGCATCCGTGAGAGATCCAAGTCGCTCGCAATCGTATCTGAGGCTGTTCAGGTACTTGCACACAATCAGTGCCCATGGCTAGAGTGGGATGCCGCTTCCTTGACTGGTCGCTTCCTACACATTCCTGAGCGTGCTGATATTCCTGAGACCATCAAGGAGCAGCTCATCGTCGAGCTTTACTCCAAGTAATGATGTCCCTTTTTCACCTTTAATATTAGAGAAGAGATATGGCTTTAATCGCATTCCAAAAACCAGAAAACGTGCTTATGCTCGAGGGTACTGCTACACATGGCAAGTTCGAGTTTAAGCCACTTGAGCCAGGCTATGGCATGACTATAGGTAATGCTCTTCGACGTATTTTGCTCTCCAGCCCAGAGGGTTTTGCCATCAATAGTATCAAGATTGATGGGGTAGAGCATGAGTTTGCAACCATTCCAGGTGTCATAGAGGACGTTACCAACATTATCCTGAACCTCAAGAAGATTCGTCTTAAGCAGGTTACTCCAGGAGAAGTTGCAGAGACTGCTGTTATCAAAGTCAATGGTAAGAGCAGCGATACCTTTACAGGGAAAGAGATTTCAGAGGGCCTTAAGAGTTTCGAGGTACTCAATAAAGATCAGCTTATTTGTCGATTAGATAAGTCAGCTTCCTTCAGCATCCAATTGACTATAGATCAAGGGCGTGGCTGGATCCCAGCTTCAGATATTGCTGAGAGCTTCGACGACCCATTACAGATCGCTATTGATGCGATCTACACACCTATTCTCAACGTAAAGATTACCGTAGAGAATACCCGTGTAGGCCAGAAGACCGACTATGATAAGCTACTTCTAGAGATTGATACCGACGGCTCTATTCATCCAAAAGAGGCTCTGAAGAATGCTGCTCATCTATTGATACAGCATCTTGAGCTATTCAGTGATGAGTACTTCTCAGTAGACCTAGAGTCGGAGCAAGAAGAGGAGTCTTTCGATGAGAGTACATTGATGACTCGTCAGTTGCTCAAGAATAGGCTTGAGGATGTAGAGCTCTCTGTAAGAGCATTCAATTGCCTACGAGCTGCTGGCGTTATCACCCTTGGTGACCTCGTCAAGTATAGCCGTAGCGAGCTACTCAAGTTCAGAAACTTCGGTAAGAAGTCTCTCAACGAAGTAGATGACCTGCTCGATCACCTTGGTCTCACCTTTGGAATGGACCTTTCGAAGTACAAACTAGACAACGAGTAAAATTATACAATGAGACATAATAAGAAATTCAATCCGCTCGGTCGTACAGCTTCTCACCGTCAGGCGTTGCTCTCCAATATGGCTAATTCCCTTATTGAGCACAAGAGAATCTTCACGACCCTAGCCAAAGCAAAGGCACTCAAGGTGTATGCTGAGCCACTTATCACCAGGGCCATCAAAAATGGTGAGAGTGTACATGCACGTCGTGTAGTGTTTCAGAAGCTACAGAATCGCAACTCCGTCGTAGAGCTTTTCGGCCCTATCAGAGAGAAGGTAAGTGATCGTCCAGGCGGTTACCTTCGTATCCTCAAGGTAGGTCGTCGCCAAGGTGACGATGCGATGATGTGCTTGATCGAGTTCGTTGACTTCAACGAAGATCGTGTAAAGCAAGATAAGAAGTCTGCTACTGCTAGCAAGACCCGTCGCACCCGTCGTAGCCGCAAGAAAGCTACCGATGATGCTGCACCAGAGACTAAAGCAGAGAAGTCTGAAGAGACTAAGAGCGACGCTGCAGAGTAATCAAGCAACAAGCTAAGTGTAACTATATGAGAGAGGTAAGTGTCCACCGACACTCACCTCTCTCTTTTTTTGCCTTGTCGGGTGGGTGCCTTATCGGACAAGTCGGACAGGTCGGACGAGTCGGACAGTATCTGTTGCAACTCGCCGATCGCTTAGTTGCATCTCAGTTTTTGGCGACACCCATCAGGTGCATACTTAGGATAAATAAGAGCAGGGCAAGAATCAAGGTACTTATACTGATGATGGACCAAATCCGATTTTTTAATGGAGATGAGTTGCGAAATACTATGAAGTATTCTAGATACTTATCTTTCCGCCACAAGGTAAAGTAGTTAATCGGTAAAGTCACGATGGCGGTAATGACTGTGAAGGTCGCTTTACTTAGCTTTGCTGGTGATGCACTCGGTATTAGTATAGCGATGAAATTTGCAATCGCCCATAGGATAAGTGTTGTGAATGCCAGCATGGTTGTATCAGAAAGGAGCACTATGACGCTGAACTTTTCGTTTGTCAGACTTCTTACAGTCTCCTTGCTTGCTCTCATGTATTTCTCTTTATTGATTATCCCCAATCTGCACAGAAAACGAATGGGGATCATCCCAAATATTCTATAGTAAAAAATTTGGGTCCAACGATTGTAATAGTAATGACCGTAAAACAATCTATTCCATATATATATTATCTTTTTCATGTCCCTATAGTGTGTGTATGCAACCACAAATATACCTATTTTCGTTCCTCTTCCTTTAAGCGTAGGCATTGGTCTGCAGAGGCTTGGTTAATTTTAAGTGGTAGGCGCTTTGCCTCTTGAGTGGCCACTATGCCTTCCTCCAAAGGTGTTTTGTAATCGCCTAAAGGCCATTAGGTTATAAGGCCAAAGGAGAAGTTTGTAACTACGTGGTGGATGAGTTACAAACTCCATCATGGCTGAGTTACAAACTCGGTAAAGGCTTTGTTTCGAACTTATTTTTTTTATTGATTGATAGTAGATTGTATGCTTGTAGATGGGGCGGACTTATCCGAGGTTAGGCCATATGATTTGGGGTATGCAAATTAGTACTAGGATACGTTGTCCTGCCCCTCGTTTGTGGGGTCTAGTGGTTCCGTGCTTTTTTTGTAGATTTGTATGGAATATAAGTCAAACACCCAAAATAGATATCATGAGACATAGCGTAATGATCCAATGGATGCTGGTATTGATACCATTTCTAAGCATCAGTGCGATAGCACAAACCACCAAGAGCCCCTGGACTATTGAGGAGGCCACACCTGGCTCTATACAGTATAGCAGGCTGATGCCTGAGACTACCCCATCACTTAATATGGTGAATGAGGGTCTTTTGATCCTACAGGAGGATGGGCTATATGCCGAGGGGATAAAGGGGAAGCAGTTGATTGCCACGCGTGAGAGCCTTGGTGATACCCCATATTATATGCACTTCAATGGTGATCTACTTTGTGCCAATGTAGGCAGTGATTGGGTGCTGTGGGATTATAAAAAGCAGCAAGAAGTCTACCGCTATAGTTTCGATCGTAGACGTTGGTCTCACTTCACACCTACGAGACAAGGGCACTACGCGCTTCTCTCTGATGGTAAAAACATTGCCGTTGTAATCCCTGGGCAAGAGCCAAAGCAGCTCACTACTGATGGCTCTTTTGATATCGCATATGGTGTCGGGGTGCATCGCAATGAATTTGGTATTGATGGCGGTTTATTCCCCTCTCCCGATGGCCGTTACTTTGCTTTTTATCGCAACGATCAGAGCGATGTGGAGTCTTACCCCATTGTCCATATCAATTCGAATATCGCCACCTACCAGCCTCTTAAGTATCCTATGGCTGGGCGAAAGAGCGAAAAAGTGACTGTCGGCATCTATGATAGCGAGCAGGGAACCATCCGCTACCTACAGACGGGAGCTCCTACTGACCGCTTCTTCACCAATATTGCTTGGACGCCCGATAGCAAGAGCGTAGTGATTGATGAGGTAGAGCGTAGCCAGGCAGAGACCAACCTCCGGGAGTATGATGTCGCTACAGGTCAATTGGTTCGCACGCTTCTCAGAGAGACTCACCCTAAGTACATTGAGCCCTCTACGCCAGTTCGCTTTCTGCAGGATGGTCGTTTTGTACGACTTAGTCGCGTTCGTGGCTACAATCATCTCTACCTTTATAGCAGAGAAGGGCGCCTTCTCTCTCAGATCACTGATGGCCCTTGGGAGGTCAAGGAGCTAATGGGTATCGACGAGAGCACCGGGTATATCTACTTTATGTCTAATAAGGATTACCCTATCGGACAAGACCTTTATCGAGTTTCCCTAAAGCGACCTCGAGTAGAGCGTATTACAGAGGGCAATGGCACCCACTACGTCTGGTTGGCACCTGATTTTAGCCTTGCCTTTGATCGCTTTTCCAATTTGGACACACCGATGGTAGAGCAGCTTATTTCGCTAAAGGGGAAGCGACAAGTGCGTGAGCTATTGCGTGCCAAGGATCCTCTAGCCAATAAATACCGCCCTACAGTAGAGCTTGGTAGCCTCAAGACGGCGGAAGGGGATGACCTTTATTATAAGATAACTCGCCCTGCAGAGCTAGAGCCAGGTCGCAAGTACCCAGTGGTTCTATATGTCTATGGTGGTCCGCACTCTCAGCTGGTTACAGATAGTTGGCGAGCTCTACGTATGGGCTGGGATACTTTTATGGCACAAGAGGGCTATATCGTATTTACCCTTGATAATCGTGGTACTGCCAATCGTGGTATGGCCTTTGAGAGTATCACTCACCGTCAGCTAGGCAAGGTGGAGATGGCCGATCAGATGCTGGGTATTGATTACCTTCGTAGCCTTCCTTACGTGGATGCCGATCGCATTGGTGTCTATGGCTGGAGCTTTGGTGGCTTTATGGCGACCAATCTGATGCTCAGTCATCCTGAGACCTTCAAGGTGGGTGTGGCTGGTGGTCCAGTGATGAATTGGGCCTACTACGAAGTGATGTACGGTGAGCGCTATATGGATACCCCTGCCGAAAATCCTGAGGGCTATCGGGAGAATAACCTGATTGAGCGAGCTGGCGACCTCAAGGGGCGTCTCTTGCTGATTCATGGTGGCATTGATCCAGTAGTCCTTTGGCAGCACTCCCAACTCTTCCTACAGGCGAGTGTCAAGGCTGGTACCCTTCCTGATTATATGGTTTATCCGATGGATGAGCACAATGTCCGAGGTCAGGATCGGGTGCACCTCCACAAGGTGATTTGTAGGTATTTTGAAGATCATTTGAAGTAAAGCCAAGAGCATAAATTGATATATGAAAGCATTAATTATCGGTAGCGGTGGTCGTGAGCAGGCGATAGCTTGGAAAATAGGGTTGAGCGATATGATCACCCACATCTACATGGCTCCAGGCAATGGCGGTAGCCTGCCCAAGTGCCACAATGTACCTATCGGCGTCACACAATTTGATGCTCTTGCGGAGCTGATTAAGGATATGGGGATAGAGCTGGTGATTGTAGGGCCAGAGGTGCCTCTTGTGGGAGGAATTGTAGATTTCCTCAAGGCTGATCCTCAATTGAGCCACCTGCATATTGTTGGCCCTTCAAAAGCGGGTGCCGAGCTCGAGGGTAGTAAGGAGTTTGCCAAAGCCTTTATGCTTCGCCACGGTATTCCTACTGCCAAATACCGTTCTTTCACCAGTGAGACCCTTGAGGAGGGGCTTCGCTATCTGAGGGAAGAGGAGCAACCACCTTATGTGCTTAAGGCAGATGGCTTGGCTGCGGGGAAGGGGGTTGTTATTCCCGAGACTTTGGAGGAAGCTGAGGCTGAGATGAGGGAGATGCTTGGAGGTAAGTTTGGTAATGCTGGTGCTACAGTGGTGGTGGAGAGCCACCTCACTGGTATAGAGTGCTCTGTATTTGCCCTTACCGATGGCCGGGATTATATGCTTCTACCTACTGCGAAGGATTACAAACGTATTGGCGATGGTGATACTGGGCTCAATACTGGTGGTATGGGTGCCGTCTCTCCCGTTCCCTTTGTGGATGATGCCTTTATGCAAAAGGTGGAAGAGCGCATTATTCGACCTACGATCCAGGGACTTCACTCGGAGGGGATTGACTACCGTGGATTTATCTTCTTCGGGCTGATGAATGTCGCTGGCGACCCCTATGTAATTGAGTACAATTGCCGTATGGGCGACCCAGAGACCGAGGCTGTGATGCTACGTATCAAGGGCGATCTCGTCGGCTCTATGCTTGCGCTTAAGGAGCAGGTGCTGGGTCAGATGGAACCCTTGCTGGAGTTTGAACAAGTGGCAACTACCATTGTTGCGGTCTCTAAAGGATATCCTGAGGGGTATCAAAAAGGCTATCCTATCTCTGGCCTAGAGGGCGATGTGACTGCCGACTTACAGATATTCCATATGGGGACGACCGCCAAGGAGCAGTCGATAGTTACCTCTGGTGGACGTGTATTAGCTGTCTCTGCTATGGGTGGGACTATTCAAGAGGCACTGGATAAGGCTTACCACCGTATCCAGAGGATCCACTATGATGGTATTACCTACCGCCACGATATAGGGCAAGACCTCCTCAAGCTATAGTCGGAGTACCTCAGAATGAGCTCTAAGCCCTCAATCGTAAGCCAACTTCTACCACAGCTAGATGCGTGGTGGAGCCTACTTATTGCTTCTCCGTGGCTGATTGCTATCCTGCTATTATTTGTGGTACTATCGGCTAAGCGCCACGGCGAATTGGCATACGGCTCTACCCGCTCCTCCGTGGTGGGATGGTTACTGATGGCACTCTACTTCGGTGCTCACCTCCTACTTCCAGTTACAGAGGCAAGTATGGGGTTGTTGGGTCTTATCCTAATTATCATGCTGAGTGATGGCATCGTCTCCTCGCTTCGCCATAGTCGCTCCCCCTTCTTCGTGCATAATCTCGGCGTGCTACTTGGTGCCCTATTGGTGCTTCACCCAGCTAGTATCTTGCTTTATCCCTTTATCCTAGTTAAGTTGAGAGGGATCAAGAGCCTTTCAGGAAGACACGTAGTTGCTCTCCTTATTGGTACTATCTCTATCCTTCTTTTGGCGCTTATGCTCTTTACCGAAAGGAGTTGGGAGGGAGTTGCCTCCTTTGTACAGAGAAGTGTCGCTCCTGTGATTCGCGTTGAGCTACCCGATCCATCCCAGTGGCCTAGCCTGGTGCTAGATCTCCTCTATCTACTTCTCATCACGGTGGCTTGCTTTCATTGCCTTCGTGCTAGTGTGGTGCGGGTGAGATTGGCGATGAGCTTCCATCTTCAGCTCGCTTGGATATTGATGCTCCTCCACCTGCTTTATGGTGCAAAGAGTGGGGGACCACAGCTCTTTATCCTAGGTGCTATCTTTATTAGCGGTATTATGTCCGTACACTTTGCCACAGATCGAGATAGTCGGTGGGTAATTCTGCCTATTGCCCTTTTCACTATTGCACTTTGTGCTTTCCGACTGTGGACCTATTTCCACTACACACCACTTTCATAGGATGCTAGACTTCTTAATTCAGTACGGATATATTGGCGTTTTCCTAGCCGCCTTCTTGGCTGCTACCGTGCTACCCTTTGGTTCCGAGCCCGTGGTTGTAGGAGTACTG